>JAYEFW010000019.1:2076-4433 GCA_034658795.1 Thermodesulfobacteriota bacterium | reverse complement strand
TAATACGGGAGGTTAATTATGATCAGGAGTTTATGGACAGCAGCTACGGGAATGCAGGCCCAAGCATTAAATATTGATGTCATTTCAAACAATCTGGCCAATGTAAATACTACCGGCTTTAAGAAGAGCAGGGCTGATTTTCAGGATTTGCTATATGAAACACTCTCTCCGGCAGGAGTTGCCTCTTCAGCAGTTACTCAAGTGCCTACCGGGATGCAGGTGGGGCTTGGAACAAGACCGGTGGCTATCCAGAAGATTTTTATGCAGGGAGATTATCAATATACGAAAAATGAACTGGATATGGCCATTGAAGGCGATGGTTTTTTTCAGATCTTGCAGCCCAATGGAGAGATTGCATATACCAGGGCCGGGGCATTTAAACTCGGTGGTGACGGAGAGATTGTTACCTCTGATGGTTTTCTCATGGAACCGGAGATATCTATTCCACTCGATAGCACTGCAATCTCTATCGGAACAGATGGAACGGTTTCGGTCTTACAGGCAGGAGAGACCACCTCCAGTGAAATCGGAACTATTGAGCTTGTCCGGTTTGTTAATCCTGCAGGGCTAAACAGCATAGGCAGGAATCTCTATCTTTCCACATCAGCTTCAGGCGATCCTGTTACCGGTACTGCCGGAGAAGATGGGTTCGGCACCATTACTCAAGGATACTTAGAGTTGTCTAATGTCAGTGTGGTTGATGAGATGGTCAACATGATTACTGCTCAAAGAGCTTATGAAATCAACAGTAAGTCCATCCAGGCATCCGATGAAATGTTGCAAATGGCAAACAATCTTAAACGGTAAGAGATGAAAATGAAAAGCTCGAAGTTTTTTTTCGTCCTTATTCTTTGTTTATTACTTTTTTTCTTTATATTGGAAATATCGGCTAATCTGTCTGCTGCCGGTATGACCAGTATAAGGGTTTTGAAAAAAGCGGAGATAGAGGATGATAAGATGTTATTAGGAAAAATTGCCATGATCAAAGGTGAAGACTCGGAGCTGGTTCAAAAACTGCGGGCTATTGTCGTCGGAAGTGCGCCTTTGCCTGGGAAGTCACGCCGGATCGACGAGCATTACATAAAAATCCGTTTGAAACAAAACGGCGTTGATTTATCCAGGATAATACTGGAGGTCCCTGAAAAAAATGAGATATCCAGAGGTTTTATCGAGATTTCCAGGGAGAGAATTGAAAAGATTGCTATGGATTTTATATATAAAAAAATTCCCTATGAAAGAAACAAAGCAAGGGTCAAGGAAATTCGGATCAATCGCAGCGTGGTTCTTCCAAAAGGAAGTGTTACCTGTAAAGTTGTTTCTCCCCCAAATATGGACTTTTTAGGTTTAATCCCCCTCTCCATTTCTTTCAATGTAAACGGGAGGTTTCAAAAGAAGGTGTCAGTGACTGTTGATATTGAGGTGTTAACGGAAGTGGTTGTCACCAAAAGGCCGATTGGAAGGTATAAAATGATAACAGAAGATGATATTTGTTTACAAAAAAGGGATATGTCAAATTTATCGTCCAATATTATTACCAACTCCGAAGATGTCCTGGGCAAAAGAGCCAAAAGAGCAATTAATGCAAAAACAGTCTTACGGGCCGATCTTGTAGAATTTCCTTCTTTGGTCAGGCGTGGAGACATTGTGTCGATCATCGCTGAGTCGGATAGTTTAAGAATTACCGCTCTTGGAGAGGTTAAGGAAAAAGGCCGTAAGGGCCAGAGAATCAGAGTTGTAAATCTTGATTCTAAAAAAGGGATATACGCTCGTGTGCTTGATTCAAATACAGTAGTGGTTGATTTTTAAATTCTTCAAAACCGGAGATTAAAAAGAATGTTTTGCAAATATAAAAAGTTATCAAAGTTTTTAATGTACATCTGCTTTTTTTCATTCTTTTTTATGATTTTTTTCGGTTGTGCCGGCAGGATTAAAGAAACAAAACCGCTAATGGATAATATTGCCAATGAGGCCAATAAAGAGCCTGCAATAAAACATGATGGGTCTCTATGGCAGGATGGCGGTCCATTGAGTGAGCTGTTTATAAATCCTAAAGCCAGAAGCATTGGAGATATCGTTACTATCAAAATAGTTGAATCCTCCAGTGCTTCAAATAGAGCTACAACCAATACAGGCAGAAGTTCCTCTTTATCTATGGGCATAGATAATCTTTTTGGTCTGGAAGGTCGGTATGATAAATCAAGTCCTACAAGCAAAAGTCCTCATCCATTTTTTAACCCTTTTGCCAGAGCAAATGGCGATTTGTCGAGTACTTTTGACGGATCCGGTACAACCACCAGGAGCGGAGACCTTATGGCATATATCACTGCAAGGATCACAAAAGTATTGCCTAACGGCAA
>JAYEFW010000019.1:0-1976 GCA_034658795.1 Thermodesulfobacteriota bacterium | reverse complement strand
ATGCCGTTCGGATCAAGGACATTACAGATATTGAAGGGGTTCGTAAGAACCAGTTGGTTGGATATGGGCTGGTCGTTGGTTTGAATGGAACTGGTGACGGCAATAAGTCGGATTTTACTACTCAATCCATGGCAAGCATGTTGGAAAAAATGGGTATAACGGTTAGTTATGAAGATATAAAGGTTGATAATGTTGCAGCCGTGATGGTTACTGCTGATCTGCCGCCATTTGCAAGAGTCGGCAGCAGAATCGATGTTCTTGTCAGCTCGATAGGCGATGCAGATGACCTTCAGGGAGGAACATTGCTGCTCACTCCTCTTAAGGCCGCAGATGGAAAGGTTTACGCTGTTGCCCAGGGCCCGGTCAGCACAGGGGGGTTCTCATCCGGAGGAGAAGGCGGCAAAGTCCAGAAGAACTTTCCTACTGTGGGACGTGTTGTAGGCGGGTCTACGATTGAAAGAGAGATACTATTCAATTTTAATCAAAAAAAAACGTTATCCCTGAGATTACGCAATCCTGATTTTACTACTGCATCTCGTGTGGCAGAGGCAATCAATACGGCCATGTATGAACAGATAGCCAAAACTCCGGATGCCGGAACCATACAGGTAAGGATTTTGGAAAAATATTCGGGAAACATTGTGGGATTAGTTGCTCTGATAGAAGGATTAAATGTCGTTCCGGATACAACTTCTAAAATAGTGGTTAATGAACGAACCGGAACCGTGGTCATGGGAGACAATGTCAGGATTTCAACCATAGCTGTTGCTCACGGAAATTTGAGCATTCAAATCAAGGAATCAAAAGATGTTTCTCAGCCCCTTCCTTTTTCACAGGGTGTAACTGTGGTGACTCCTGAAACTGAAATTTCAGTAGAAGAGGAAAAAAACAAACTCTTGTTGGTCAAGTCCGGGGTAACTATTGGTGAGGTGGTAAGGGCTTTGAATGCACTTGGAGTATCCCCTCGGGATTTGATTGCCATCTTCCAGGCCATCAAGGCAGCCGGGGCACTGCAGGCAGAATTGGAGATAATCTAATGCCGCCCTTGATTTTTCCGTCAAGCGTACCAATTCAATCCGTCAATAAGCCGGAATTACTAAAAATAGATAGGGTGCAAAATTCTTTAGAATCCGGAAAAGCCTCTTCTTCCTGTAAAAGTGACGCTCGACTTAAGGAAGCGTCTTTTGAGCTGGAATCGCTTTTTATTAATTACCTTTTAAAAGAAATGCGAGCCACTATTCCCAAATCAGGGTTTATAAGCGGGGGAAAGGCTGAAGAAATCTACACCTCTATGTTGGATTCTCAACTGGCAAAAGAAATGGCCTCCAGAGGAGGAATCGGCCTTTCTTCTCTTCTTTGTGACCAACTTTGCACCGAGCCGGAAGATGATGAATGATTAGTCGAGTAAGGTAAATGGATGAATCAACAAATTATCTAATCAACAAATTAAAGGTTTAGCCATTTTTGCCGATAAATGATGTAGATAGAAATTACGTAACATTTTAGCCCTTAACGACTCAACAACTTGACCAAGTTCCAGGGAGGTTTGAGAAATGGAAATTACGGCGAAAAATTCTCCTATTAAGTTAGAGGCCTATATTAAAAACCTCAGCGATAAAGGAAAGACAGGCCCCTCATCAAAACAAGGCCCTGAGGAGATTCTTAGTGAGGATAAGGTTGTATTATCCCCAAAAGCAAGGGAGATTCAGGAGGCAAAAAAGCTCTTAAATTCTCTTCCGGATATCCGGGAGGAAAAAGTAGCTCATTTAAAAAAACAGATCGAGAATGGAACTTATCAAATTAAAGGTGAAAAGATAGCCGTCAAAATGCTGAAGGAATCTCTTCTTAACGAAATGCTATAGACTTTCAGATAATTCATTTCACAAGGCTATAAGGAAAAATCTGAGTAAGTCGTGCTGATGTGTACGTCGTTGAGGATTTTGACTGATAAGGAACGTGGACGAAATAACTTCCCC
>JAYEFW010000018.1:0-6081 GCA_034658795.1 Thermodesulfobacteriota bacterium | reverse complement strand
AAAAGATCTGTCGCAATAGGTTGCAACAATTCACACTTAACTATAGACTTTCAGATAATTAATTTCACAAGGCCAGAAGGAGGAAGGCATATTAGTTATACGTCGACGACTGATAACACAGTGAAATTAATTATCTGAAAGTCTATAACTAATTTTAGAGATATTAATTGTTATGCCGATCTTTTATTGCAAAATGACTGAGCCCGGCGGTCGTATTGTCGAAGAAACAATTACTGCCGATTCAAAAGCGATACTTATAAAACGCTTGAAAAAGGAAGGAAATTTTGTTCTGGAAATTCGAAGAGAGGAAGAGTTCGGCAGTCTTAAAAAAGAAATCAGTCGAAGACGTATTAAAGCAAATGACCTCCTTTCTTTTAACAGAGAATTTTCAGTCCTTATCAGAACAGGGCTTTCTATAGTTGCAGCTCTTGATGTAGTAATTGAGAAGGGCGAGGAAAGTGAACTATCTAAAATATTAAAAAAAATCCGGGACGATATAACTGCTGGTGAATCCCTGTCAGGGGCATTCGGGAAATACTCTAATATCTTTTCAAAACTATATGTTGCTTCACTTCAGGCAGGAGAGAAAAGTGGTAATATACCACTTGCTATATCGAGATATATCGAATACATAAAAAAAATGTCGGATATAAAACAGAAAGTCATTAGTGCTTCCGTTTATCCATTAATATTAGTTATGGCCTCGTTTTTTGTTCTTTTATTTTTATTAATATTTGTTGTGCCTGTTTTAACCGAAAGCTTTTTAGAGTCCGACACTCAGCTTCCGTTTATTACGGTTATACTTGTGAACTTCAGTATTAGTCTGAAATCTTATATTTTTTATATTTTATTCTTATTAATTTGTTCGGTTGCAGGATTTTACTACTTTAAAAAAACAGATTTCGGCAGATTATGCGTTGACAGGTGGAGGTTGAACATCCCTTTTTTAGGTGATTTATATCTGCATTACTCCATATCCAAACTTACACGAACCCTTAATACTGTATTAAGTGGCGGCATACCCCTTGTAGAAGCTGTAAAACTTTCTTCCAGTACACTTAATAACCATTTTTTAAAGCTCAGGTTTGATGAGGTTGTTAAAAGCCTGGAAGAAGGTGAAGGGTTTTCAGAGTCTCTTTTAAAAACAAAGGTTTTTCCAAGTATGACTGTAAGAATGATTTCTGCCGGAGAGAGTGGTGGTGCCCTCGAACAAGTGCTTGAAGATATTGCTGACTTTTACGCGAGCGATGTTGACATAAAACTCTCTATCCTGACTTCCGCAATTGAACCTGCTCTAATGGTAATTATGGGTTTCATTATCGGTTTTATTGTGCTTGCCATGTACATGCCTATCTTTCAACTGGCGGGAGCAGCAGCATAAAATATTATGACTGTTACATCATATCAAAAAAAGAGATTTGGAGACTTGGCAGTCGAGCTTGGTTTCATAACTGATGATGATCTAAATTCTATCATCTCAAAACAAAAAATCACAAACCAGCGCCTTGGGCAACTTTTTATAGAAAAGGGCTTGATTGATAATGAACAGTTAGCTCAGTTAATTGCTGCACAATATTCCTATCAATATGTTGAGTTGAAAGGCATTGAAGTTCCTGAACTTATACATATGGTCCCCCTTGAAGTTATGACGAAATATCAGTTCATACCTTACGAAAAAAAGGGGGATACACTGGTAATAGCTATATCTGAACCGCTTGATTTTTTTAAGGCAATTGACGAACTGGAAGTGCTGATAGACATGGATATCTCAATTGTTATTGCCAGTATAAACAAAATCAGAGAGCTTCTAAAGAAAGTCGAGACTTCTCAGAGCGTACTTGATACAGCCTCGGATGATATGCGCCTGCTAATTGTAAGGCAATCAGACAAAGGGGAAGAAATTCTCAGCTTTGAAAGAGTTTCTGCAGTGGAAAGCCCCATTGTTAAGCTGGTAGATTCAACAATTCTTGATGCAATAAACAAACGAGCCAGCGACATACATATTGAAAGCTCAGACTCAGGAATGATTATACTGTATAGAATTGACGGGATGCTTTACCAGGCTACAGAGCCTTTTGATATCAGCCATCAAAGTCCAGTGATATCAAGGATTAAAGTTATGTCCGAGCTGGATATCTCTGAAAAACGAATTCCTCAGGATGGAAGATTTAAACTAAAAGTAATGGATAGATACATTGACTTCAGAGTGTCAATCCTTCCAACGATATTTGGAGAAGATGCGGTAATAAGGATTTTAGATAAAAATAGTTTGGTTGCCGATGCCGGCGAATTCCGGCTTGATAGTATGGGACTGCCGGTTCAAGAACTTGAGATGATGCGAAGAATGATACACGCACCTTATGGTATGTTTCTTATGACAGGCCCCACAGGCAGCGGAAAAACGACTACACTTTACAGAGCGCTTTCAGAAGTTAACAGCAAGGATGTAAAGATTATAACTATAGAAGATCCAGTTGAATACCAGATTAAGGGTATTGTTCAGATCCCCGTAAATGTAAAAAAAGGACTCACTTTTGCTAAAGGCCTGCGCTCCATTTTAAGACACGATCCTGATAAAATCCTTGTTGGAGAGATTCGTGACTCGGAAACAGCTCAAATTGCTCTTCAATCCGCACTTACCGGGCATCTGGTTTTTACCACAGTCCATGCAAACAGTTCGTTTGAGGTTGTAACTCGTTTTATGCACATGGGTATCGAACCTTATAACTTGATTGCAGCACTGAATTGTATTGTTGCGCAAAGACTTATTAGAACTCTCTGCCATTGCAAAACTAAGACAAGTATTTCTGAAAAAGAATTGGTTAAATCCGGTATTGATCCCAATTTGATTAAAGGTCGCGACTTTTATAGAGACAACGGTTGTGAAGATTGTAAAGGCACTGGGTTCAAGGGCAGAAAGGCAATAATTGAACTCGTTGTACTGGATGACGATATGAGAGAAATGTTTATTAAAATGGCATCTGTTTCTGTCTTAAAGAAAAAAGCAGCAGAGTCAGGAACTGTTTTTTTGCGAAAAGCCGCTATTAACGAAGTTTTAAATGGAGAGACAACTCTCAGGGAAGCAAATCGTATTAGTTTTATTGAGTCAAATGAATAAATAACTTAAAAGCTCACCACAGAACGACACGGAGTTTCACTGAAAATTGAAAACAATGAGTAAGTGTAACTACTCACCGTGAATATAAGAACCTGAACATTTACGAGAATTGAGTGTATTTCCGTGAAAATTCGTGGTGAACTTTTACTATAGACTTTCATGCAAGCGTGGCACTGATGTTTAAACTTAGATCCCCCAAAATATTGACCGGATTAGATATAACCAGGACATCTGTTAAAGTTGCTCAAATTGAGAAGCTAAAAAATGGATGGAAGCTATTGCGATATGGAAGCATTCCTATCCCCGAAAATACAATTAAACTATCATACAAATCTAAAAACATAATTAATATGGAACTATTCCATCAAACCATTAGAAAATCTATGGAATTGCTTGGAGGTGGGCTTTCAATTGTAGGACTATCAATTCCCAATGAGATAGTTAAAAGTTCTATCCATAAATATGGAGAGCTGCCAAAGTCTAAAGCAAAAATTGGAAAAATGGTTGAGTGGGGTGTTGAAAAATTGTTTTCTTTTCCTGTTGAAAACATGAAGATTTCCTATCACATAATCGGGAAGAATCAGGCAGGTGAAAGTGCCCTTTTCGTAACTATTGGAATCCAGGATGTAATTAATGAATATGAGTTAAGTTTGAAAGAATTGAAAATTGATGCAAAAATTATTCGTCCATCTGGTGTAAACCAGCTAAATTTTTACATTAATAACATTAATAAACCGGCACAAACTGCTTGTGTAGCATATATAGGTCTTTTTGATAATTTTTTTACATTATTTATATTCGATGATGCTCAATTAATTTATTATTGCGGTGTAAAGAAAGGGTCTTCAGATATTCATTTTTTCCAGAATATAGACATGGCCATGCTGCATTATTTGAATGAAAATCCTGATAAACAAATCGAAAAATTTTTTATTGGAAGTCAGGTTGAGGATCATCAGGAATTGGAAGATGTGCTGGATGTGATGAGAAGTATAATTTATAAAGATATACATATAATAGATGAAAAACAAATAATAGAAGAAAATATTTCCCATAGTGAGGTTAAAGGTTTAAAAAATCTTTCGTCCTATACATCAGCGATCGGCGCTGCTCAAAGCCTGGAGTAATAATACAAATTGAAACCCATAAAAGTAAATATATCGACTTTGGAATACCATGATAAGCGTATTGTTTATTCAGTTGTGCTTGGTGCTATCGTTTTTCTGGCAGCTATAATTGGATACAATATTAATGTGGGAGTTAAATATCAAAAAGAAATATCTGAGTATGAAGAGAAGATAGGAAAACTGGTGGAGCAAAATCAATCCAAAAGAAAGTTTCTTCATAAGGAATTAAAAGAAGAGGAAGTAAAACATATAAAAACAGATGCCTTATTTGTAAACAAGTTAATTGCAATTGATATTTTTCCCTGGGATCATTTGCTAGAGACTTTGGAAGATAACATACCGGAAGGTATAATTCTTATGAATTTGTCCTTGTCTGATATTTATGATAAACTTTTATTGAAAGGATCCGCTGGTTCTATAGAAAAAATAGCTCTGTTTCTAAAAAAACTTGAAGAATCAAGTATGTTTCAGAAGTGCATGATATTAAAGCTTAGCGTAGAGAAGGGTAGTTTGGAAGAAATTTCAAAGAAAAAATCTTTTAATATATATTTCGAAATAGAGATTTCATTACTAATGAACGAAATTTTTCCTGAAGACAAATATGGAAATCTATCAACAGCCTTGGTTCAATTAGCTGAATAAGGTTTAAGCTATGGAATATGATAGGATAATTGGTAAACTTCGATACAACAAAATTTTCTGGAGTACATGCGGTGTTATCCTTTTACTTAATTTGTTTTTTTACGCTTTAATTATAAAGATACAGAGTAAAAAAATAGATGAACTGCGGTGTCTTTATGCAAAAACAAGAAATATCGGAGCCTTTGATAAAAATGATAAAACAACAAAATATATCTTAGCCAAAGATGCTATACAATCATTCAGGGATAAGCTGCGTAATAAGTCCACATTCCCAGATCATGTAAAAGAACTTTACGATGCCATTAATGGACAAGGATTATCTATAAGTACGATGACCTTTAAACCCGAACCAGTAAATAATCTTTCATTATGGAAATATACTACTTCTTTTAAGGTCAGTGGACAATATGCAAAATTAAAAGGTTTATTGGCTGAAATTCAGGAATTACCAAGTCTTTTTTGTATAGAAAGTTTGTCATTTAAAAATCAATCAAAAAACGAAGAACTTGTTGATCTGAATTTAAGTATTTCTACATATTTTAACCTGTCTCAAATCGAAGATTTTTAGCAGTTAGCCTTTAGCTAAGAGCTAAGAGCTAACCGCTAATGGCTAATAAGCTAATAGCTTTTCGTTCAGACACTAATTATGGACAGAAAAAAGAAAATATTAGCGATCCTGGCAGTTATATTCGTTATTTCCCTAGTCTATAGGATAATGAATCCGTTTAAACAGGAAAAGGTTACTGTTCTAAAATATACTGGAAGCCATGAACAAAAGACCGCACAAAAGTCTATTCCAACGAAAGCTAAAAACAAGTCTTTACCCTCATCTTATGTTATGCTTGATCTTTTTATAACTCCTCCTAAACATTCAGATAAAGTTATTAAAAATATATTCTTTAAAAAAAAATCGGCAGAGAAAAAAACTCTTATAAATACTAAGCATAACATGGAAACTAAAGTTTTGACTGTCGAAGACCCTGTTGAAAAGATAAAGAAAGATCTAAGCAAATTCAGAATATTCGGTTCACATGAAAGCGATGACAAAATAGTATTATTCCTTGAGAGAGGAAAGCAGATTATAGTGATCCGCAAAGGTGACATGATCGATGGAAAATATCTCGTTGAAAAAATCACAAAACAATTGGTTACTTTAAGCGCCGATAATATAGATGAAGAATTGCATATCGATCT
>JAYEFW010000017.1:0-6104 GCA_034658795.1 Thermodesulfobacteriota bacterium | reverse complement strand
AATGCATGTTACATTTTATGGCGGAGTTCGTGAAGTTACAGGCTCAATGCATCTAATTACTACTGAAAATGACAGGATACTGCTGGATTGCGGAATGTTTCAGGGAAGGCGCAAGGAAAGCGAACAGAAAAACAGGATATTACCATTGGATCCCGCGATTATCACGAATATAGTTCTTTCTCATGCCCATATAGACCATTCGGGTCGAATACCAATGCTTACCAAGGGAAACTTCAATGGACACATCATATGCACGCGGGCAACAGCAGATACCTGCGAATATTTGCTGCCGGATTCCGCTCATATTCAGGAATCAGACGCAAACTATCTAAATTATAAAACCGTTCGTTCGACCCTTTATCAGTTGAAAATATCACCGCGCGCTAAAAAATTATCAAAACGTAAAAGTAACGATATAAAAAAGTTGCTTAAAACAGACCGAAATAAACTAAATGCAGAGATAATTAATGAATTGATCGAAAAACATCACCTGGAAGGTGTTCATCCTATTTATACCATAGAAGATGCTGAGCAGTCGCTCAAATATTTTGAAGGATATCCCTATAAGCTTCCCGTGCATATTGGGAATGATATGATCTGCACATTCTACGACGCCGGACATATTTTAGGATCAGCAATAAGCATGATTGAAGTCAGGGAAAACGGCCGCAACTATAATATATGTTATACCGGTGATATCGGCAGATTTAACAAGCCGATTCTAAAAAATCCGACCTTAAATTTTGCTGAAGAACACAGGGATGTAGACCTGCTTATAATGGAAAGCACATATGGAAACCGATTGCATGAACCTGTCCAGGATTTAAAACCGCAGTTGAAAAAGGTAATAACTGAAACATTTGATCGGGGAGGCTCTGTCTTAATACCGGCTTTCGCATTCGGTCGTACTCAGGAGCTGTTATATTTTATTCACGAACTTTACAATGAAGGTGAAGTCCCTCGGGTCCCGGTATATGTAGATAGTCCCCTTGCAACAAAAATAACCAGAGTTTTCGGTGAACATCCTGAAGTTTATAACAAAAAAACACATAAGGCTTTCCTGGAAAACGGTATAAATCCGTTTTTATTTGACAAAGTTCATTTTATCGGTTCTGTTGAAGAGTCTATGGCTCTGATGCGTGAAAAAAAATCTCACATAGTAATATCTGCTGCAGGAATGTGCGAAGCCGGCAGAATTCTTCATCACCTGCGCTATAAAATTCATAATCCACAGCATACGATTTTAATCGTAGGTTATATGGCTCAGAACACACTTGGCCGTCGTATTTTGGAACAAGGCAAAGAATATGAAAATTCCGGAAGAAGCGGTAACCCGCCAATTCTGAAATTTCTCAATAAAACATATCCGCTTAAAGCTCATGTTGCTAAGATAGGCGGTTTCAGCGCACATGGCGATAGAAATGAAATGCTTCGTTTTCTTAAGGAATCAAATTTACGAATTAAAAGAATAGCCGTGGTCCATGGAGAGGAAGATCAGTCTATCTCATTTGCACAGCACCTGGGAAATAATGGTTTTTCTGTAATCACTCCAAAGGTTGGGGAGACCGTTCACATAAAATAAGAGCGGCCGTTCACGGCTTGAAATTGGAAAGTAGAAATTTGGGAGAGATGAAAATAGAAATTGGAAATTGGGAAAAACAGTACAAAAGCATGAATGCCCAGTTTCCAATTTCAATGTTCCGTGAACGTTTACAAATAAGATAAAATTTTTGGGGCGGACAATCATGTATAAAGAAAATAACAATTTAGAGGAACAAATTATTCAGCAAACTGAATCAGGTACAGATACAATAAACTCTCTTGGTCTGTGTCTCGGAGCTTCTACTGTGTCCATTGTCCATATGGCAATGAAAAAGTCTGAGAACAAGCCAAGAATTGTCAAATTTTCACTTCACACCCACGAAGGAGATCCAAAGCAAACTCTGCTTGCCGCACTAAAAAACTTCGACTTAAAATCATTTGACAGGATCGCTGCAACAGGGAGAAGGTTCTGCAAATTTGTAAACCTTTCATCCATACCCGAACCCGAAGCAGTTGAATTAGCATATAAGTTTGTCAAACCCGATGACATCTCATGCCCGGCAATTGTCTCCGCGGGCGGAGAGACATTTATGGTATATGTTTTAAACAGACTGGGACAAATATCAAATGTGGTGACAGGTAATAAGTGTGCATCAGGAACCGGTGAATTTCTCCTTCAACAGCTTCGCAGAATGAATGTATCGATAGAAGAGGCGGCCCAGTGGGCTGCTTCAGAAAATCCATATCATGTATCAGGCAGATGTTCTGTCTTCTGCAAGTCAGACTGCACTCATGCAACGAATAAAGGTATCCCGAAATCCAAGGTAACTGCCGGCCTCTGTAAAATGATGTCGAATAAAATCCTGGAGCTTCTGAAAAAGATTGAAAGACAAAATATCATGATCACAGGCGGAACAGCGCGCAACAGGATGATGATTGAATATCTGAGTAAGGAGCTTTCAGATCTTATAGTTCCGAAAGAAGCGCCATATTTTGAAGCCATGGGGGCCGCACTATGGGCGCTTAACAATGAAACCGCCCCTTTTGCCGGAATAGCAAATCTTTTTAAGGAAGAAATTACATCATTTGATACACTTTCTCCACTCCTCAATTTTAAGGACATGGTAGAATTCAAAACAATTGACATGGGAAATATAAAACCAGGTGATGTTTGCATACTGGGCCTGGATGTGGGTTCTACCACCACCAAGGCTGTTCTTCTGCGAAAAGAAGACAACTCAATGCTTGCATCTGTATATCTGCGTACAAATGGTGACCCTGTAAGCGCTTCCCGCAATTGTTATCGAAATATTCTAGACCAGATAAAAGAAAGGGTTGATCCTGATGGAATATCAATTATAGGGCTGGGTGTCTGCGGTTCCGGCCGTCAAATAGCGGGTCTTCATGCCTTAACTGAAGGTGTAATCAATGAAATAATCGCACATGCAACTGCTGCCGTTTACTTTGATAGCAAGGTAGATACCATATTTGAAATCGGAGGACAGGATGCCAAATACACTTATATAACAAACGCCGTGCCCTCAGATTATGCAATGAACGAAGCATGTTCAGCCGGAACAGGGTCTTTCCTTGAAGAATCTGCGTATGAAACTCTGGGTGTAAAAATGGATGATATTGCAGATATCGCGCTTAAAGGAAAAAATCCGCCGAATTTTAATGATCAGTGCGCTGCATTTATCGCCTCTGACATAAAAAATGCCATTCACGAAGGAGTAAAGCACGAAGATATTGTCGCCGGGCTGGTTTATTCCATCTGCATGAATTATTCAAACAGAGTAAAAGGCAATAAACAGGTTGGGGAAAAGGTCTTTATGCAGGGAGGAGTCTGCTACAACAAAGCGATTCCGTTTGCCATGGCCGCACTTGTGGGCAAGCCGATAATCGTTCCGCCTGAACCAGGCCTTATGGGGGCTTTCGGCGTTGCCCTTGAGGTTAAAAAAAGAATTGAAACAGGATTAATGGCGGAGAAGCACTTTAACATTAAGACACTTGCAGATAGAGAGGTAACGTACGGAAAATCTTTCATTTGCAGAGGCGGCAAGGAAAAATGCGATCGGCGCTGCGAAATAGCAATGATCGGGCTTGAAGGCAAGAAATATCCATTTGGAGGAGCATGCAACAGGTATTACAACTTACGGCAAAAAATAAAATACAATGTAGAAAAGCTGGATCTGGTGCGGGTCAGGCAGAAACTGATCTTTGAAAAGTACGGCGCAAAACTGCCTGAGGAATGCGGAAAAAAGCGCAGGGGAAGAATCGGAATAAACAGAAGTTTTATGGTCAACACCTTTTATCCTCTTTACTCCACTTTTTTTACCGAACTGGGCATCGAACCTGTAATGCCGGATTCAACTTCAAAGCAAGGAATGGATCAGAAAAACACAGCTTTCTGCTTCCCCGCTGAACTGTCTCATGGCTTTTTTTACTCCCTGATTACTATGGAAAATCCTCCTGATTTCATATTCCTGCCTCATTTCAAAGCGGTTCATGTTCCAAATGGTCATTCAAGCTCGCAGGTCTGTCCCTTTGTTCAGGGTGAAACATATTATCTTCAGGTAACATTTAGTAAAAAACTCGAAGAGCTTAAAAGAAAAGGGACAAAACTGCTTTCTCCCCTTATAAATTTAACAAAAGGTCTGGAAAACGCCGGACCCCCCCTAATTGAAACCGCGAGAAAGATGGGAATCAGTCGGAAGGAGGCTGACAAGGCTTTCAAGAAGGCCCTGCGACAACAGATTGAATGCATGAATGAAATGAAGGATATTGGCAGGAGGGCGCTCGAACAACTTGAATCTGAACCGGAAAAGACGGGGATTGTTATATTTGCCAGACCATACAATGGCTTTGTTAAAGAAGCTCACATGGGCATTCCAAGCAAACTGGCATCAAGGGGTGTTCTCGTAATACCTTTTGATTTTCTTCCTTTTGACAATGAAAAGACAAAGCGCCATATGTACTGGGGAATGGGGCAAGTAATTCTCAAAGGCGGCAGATTTGTAAAAAGGCACCCTCAACTGTTCGGCGTTTATATTACCAACTTTTCATGCGGCCCTGATTCGTTTATAGTTGGATATTTCAGGAATTACATGGGTCGAAAACCCTCTCTAACTCTTGAACTCGACAGCCATACTGCAGATGCAGGCCTTGAAACAAGAATAGAAGCTTTTCTTGATATAGTATCAGCATACAGGCAGCTTATGGCAAATAAAATGATTCCACTAAAGAAAAGCTCCTTTACCCAAGCCAGCCTCATAATTGAAGACGGTGTTGCAAAAGTAGTAACATCTTCCGGCAAAAAAATCCCGCTGACTGACCCGCGTGTAACTCTTTTAATACCTTCTATGGGCAAAATAGCCTCTGAATCGTTTGCCGCTGTATTTCGCGGAAAAGGTATTAAAGCAATCGCCCATCCTCCATCTGATGAATCTATACTTAAACTTGGCCGTGCAAATACGTCCTGCAAAGAATGCCTGCCGCTTATACTAACTACAGGAACTCTGCTCAATTATATCCGCAACAAAAAGCGGACTGACGAGATTCTTGTATACTTCATGCCTACAGGTTCCGGGCCGTGTCGGTTCGGCCAGTACTACATATTTATGGAAGATCTGGTAAAAAGGCTTGAACTTCCTGATGTCGCTATGCTTTCGTTATCTTCAGAGAACGCATATGCTGGTTTGGGCGGCAATTTTCAGCTTCACGCCTGGAGTGCTGTCATCGTATCTGATGTAATGGAAGATATCAGATCCATGTTGCTGGCTAATGCGGCAGACACGAAAGTAGCTATTAAAATATTCAATGAGGAGTGGCAACAGATATTGGCAAAATTGGAAACAGGAGACTTCTCTGAGCTTGAAAAGCAACTTTCCATAACTGCTAAACGCTTCAGCCATATCCCATTAAAGCGGCCCGTAGAAGAAGTGCCAACTATCTCGCTTTCAGGTGAAATATTTGTCAGAAGAGATGATATTTCTCGTCAATATTTGACTGAACGCCTTGCAAAAGAAGGCTTTGCAGCGATATGTACGCCGGTGGCGGAGTGGATTTTATATGCTGACTATATTCTGAAAAATAATTATTCAGACCACAAAATGTCTAAATTGGAAAAGCTGGAGTTCATGATCAAAAAGAAATTCATGTCAAAATATGAAAAGCGTATCAAGTCAATACTGTCGCGTTCAGGGCTTGTTCACGCAGAGCCGCTCGATATGAAATCAATAATTAACAGCGCCTCGCCTTATATTTCTCCATATCTGGCCGGTGAAGCCATTCTGACGGTGGGCGGCGCTCTCACCGAAGTTGCATCCCATGTCTGTGGAGTAATAGCCATAGGTCCTTTTGGCTGTATGCCCAACCGCCTTTCAGAGTCTATTCTTAACGTCACTATGAACCGGGAAGGAAAGCTTGCAACTGATTCTAAAAACAAACAACTCCGGCATATACTCACGGATATAGAAGACCTGCCGTTTCTGGCCATTGAAAGTGACGGCTCCCCTTTTCCTCAGTTGATAAATGCAAAACTGGAAACCTTCTGCATTCGA
>JAYEFW010000016.1:4618-6108 GCA_034658795.1 Thermodesulfobacteriota bacterium | reverse complement strand
TATCTGGGTACAAAGTTTGTTTCTTGTGCTTTGGAAGCCTTTGCAGATAAAGGTATTGAAATACATTTTCTATCAAATGTAGATATCCACAATTTTGGAAATATAGTATCCGGAATAGAGCCGGAATCTACCTTGTGGATAGTTGTTTCAAAAAGCTATACAACCGCCGAAACTATGGCCAATGCAAATCTCGCCATTTCATTTATGAAAGAAAAAGGTCTTGATCCTTCTAAGCACCTTGTAACTGTTACAAGCAAAGGAAGCCCTGGAGATGATCCAAAAAATCCTGTTCTGGCTTCATTTCACATGTTTGATTTTATAGGAGGAAGATACAGTGTTACCTCTGCGGTTGGCGGTGTACCACTCAGTCTTTACTTAGGTTATGATAAGTTTGAGCGATTTTTAAAAGGCGCAGAAGAGATGGATATTCACGCAAAGGATTCTCCATGCGAAAAAAATATCCCTCTAATTGCTGCTCTTATTTCAATATGGAACAACAATTTTCTGGGATATCAAACTCAGGCAATAATTCCCTATGCATCTCCGCTGCAAAAGCTGGCGCCCCATATTCAACAGCTAAACATGGAAAGTAACGGCAAATCAGTAACCCAGGAAGGACATCCACTGGGTGAACCAGCAGGGCCTATTATTTTCGGAGAGCCCGGCACAAATGCACAGCATTCTTTTTTTCAACTGGCGCATCAGGGACGTCCCTTTCCCATTGAGTTTATAGGAGTGATCAAACCTCAGTATAATCAGTATGCTCAAAAATCAAAAGGTGTTACAAATCATCAGGAATTATGGGCAAATCTGATCTCACAGCCAACAGCACTTGCTTTAGGGAAAGAAGACAAGAATAAAGCAAAATACTTTCCGGGCAACAGGCCATCTTCCACCATACTTATAAAAGATCTTTCACCTGAAAGCGTTGGCCGCCTTTTGTCGTTTTATGAGGCAAAAACTGTTTTTGAGGCTTTTATATGGGGCACAAATCCCTTTGACCAGTTCGGTGTGGAACTAGGCAAAGCAATAGCATCCGGTATCAGAAACGAAATAGCATTAAAAAATGAACAAAAAGATCACCAGTTTGAAAATATGGATAAAATTACAAAATTCTATCTTGATACCCTGTTTTCAGGCAAGTTATAACCTGAATTTTATCCCCAAAGAGAATCATGAAGACCGGACTTGCGCTCAATTACCCTGGATATCGAAGTTCTTAAGACTTCTTCCTTACCCAATATTGTTACACTCTGACTGGCCCTTGTAATAGCTGTATAAATAAGTTCTCTTGAAAGTACGGAATAATCTTTATCCGGCAAAATAAGATAAAGGTTTTCAAACTCAGATCCCTGGCTCTTGTGAACAGTCATCGCATAAACCGTTTCATGCTGAGGCAATCTGTAAGGCAGAAATTGTCTCAATTCTCCAGAGAAAGTTCCAGGAAAAAATACATGCATATCATTGCCGGCAGAGTCTGGAATTGGCAT
>JAYEFW010000016.1:0-4518 GCA_034658795.1 Thermodesulfobacteriota bacterium | reverse complement strand
GGGACTGCCTGTATGAGTTTTGACATTAAAGGCAGGTCAACCATCGAGGCTTCATCTACTACAACAATATCGGCAGAAAGGGGATTTTCAGAATTATGACGAAAAAAAGGAGAACCAATAATAGTTTTCAGCATTCTGTGAATTGTAAAAGTTTCCTCTGGTATGGCTGCTTTGATAGAATCTTTGCAATCAAGCTTTTCTTTAATGTTTCTGATGGACTCACTTAACCTTGCCGCAGCTTTTCCTGTTGGAGCAGCAAGAAAAATTCTAAGGTTTTCTTCTTTACCTGCCTGCTCCAATAAAAGCGCCAGGATCTTTGCAACAGTTGTGGTTTTGCCTGTTCCCGGCCCGCCGGAAATAACGCAGAACTTCTTAAAAGCCGAAGTTATGGCAGCAACCTTTTGCCAGTTAATATCGCTATCCATTCTTTCAGGAAAAAGCCTCTTTATGCTGTCTTTTATAAGCGATAAATTTAAGCCGCTAATATCTTCTTTGGTGCGTTCCTTTATAGAATCAGAAAGTTTTTTTTCATACTCCCAGTAACGATAAAGATAAAGCCTGTTTCTTTCATCAAGTATAAGAGGGCAAAGATCTCCAGGTCTTCCGACAATCCCGGTTGACATCAAATTGTCCTTCCATGCAGAAAGCCCCGGACATATAACAGCATCCCTTTCCTCATCTTTTTCAAGCAGCGTTTTCCCGGCAAAAGATGCAAGGTCAAGACACACATCCCCCTTACCTGTAACATTGCTTACAAGAGCCGCCCCAAGCAATACTTCCTGATATTTGCCGTCCGCAAGGTTCGCCATAAACCTTGCGAAATGAACGTCTATATCAGTTAGTATTCCTGCTTGATGAAGTCTTGCTAAGTTATTTTTGTTCATAATGATTGACGGCTTCGTAAAAAGTCCATTTTCTGCGTTGCGCTGCATCCTTCGTCATTGCGGCGTAGCTATAAGTACGCCTCTATCCTCAGGACTTGCGTGCCTTGAAACTGAAGTTTTTTACTTTGCCGTCCTGTCCTTTAAAAATATATTCCGTTTGTTTATTCGCATATTAGCTGTATTCGAGCGAACCATTTTGACATTTATTATTCTGATAACTACATGATAAAAAAACCGTCTGTGCGTAAGCTTCAGGTATGATACATTCAAAACAGGAAACTGTTTGAGCGTATTAGATATTGTTAAGAAAGAACCTGGTACGATGTTGTTGTTGTTTATTAAGGGCTTGGCAACCGTTGCTATTGTTTTCATTCACGGCAAGTTCTTTCTTTACAATATCTTATGCGTGAGTTTTTCATGGTTTGAATGTATCATACCTGATGCTGAAGCTCCCTGACAGGCTTCATATTCACCTTGCAGTCTTCAGCCTGTCTATCCCACCTGTTGTAGTTACAAAGTTCGGAATAAGCACCCTCCCAAGCTTCTCAATAAATCTGCTTTCCGGCACATCATTAAATATCCCAAATTCCGGCCCTAAATTGCTGTCCACCCCTCTTATAAACACATAAAATACACCGCCGAAATCATTTTCATATCTGTAATTCGGCATCCGCCATCTCAAGTATTGATGAAGAGCAAGAGTATATATATAATACTGCAAATTATAATAATTAGACCTTATAGTTTCTCTTAATAAATCCTGTGCATAGTCTTTAATGCTTGTACCCAGAAAATTTGATTTCCAGTCAACAATATAAAATCTGTGATTATGCTGGAATATCGTATCAATATACCCTTTCATAAAGCCTTCTGAAGGCGAAAAATAAAGTTTTTCTATCTGTTTTGAAAAGCCGGAGGATATATCAATACCGGCATTATCGCTGAAAACTTTTTTCAGTTTTTGTGAAGTAATATAATTTAAAGGAAAATAAAATTCCATTTCATTTATTCTTTTATCGCATTTAACAGAAGAGAGAACAACTTCTTCACCTTTACTTTCAAGAGACACTGAAAGAACATTTTTTATCATATTGCAGACAGTCTCCAGCCATGACTGTTCAAAGCCGTATTCTTTTAATTTGTCTTTTACCAGTTTTTCTTGATGCCCCGGATCTTTTGATGCAAAATCAAGATGTTCAAAAATATCATGGAAAAATATGCCGGACATTGCCCCTTTTGGAAAAGAAAATATATCTTCCCTCCCAAACGGTTCTTGAATAGACAGTTCTTTCTGAATAAAATTCCCGGCATGAATACCAATATCCACTCTGGCTGAATCACGGTCAGGAAGTTCTTCAGGCGCAAACTTGCCGGATGTAAGCGATGAAAAACTTGAAATCCCAAATGCTCTATCTATCTTTCCTGAAAATTTCCGGCATATAAGTTCTTTTTCTCCATCCTTCTTTATTAGTTGATGCTCCAAAATATCATTATTAAAAGGCATGATATCAAGCTCGATGCTTCCATCTGACTTGCTTACAAGTTCTTTTAAATCACTTAAAATTTCATGCTCTGTTTTGGACATAAATTTCTCTTTCAAAGACCCGACAATATCATATTGATAATCAAATTTTTCGTCAAAGTCCTTGTAATGAAAAAGATAAGCCAGGGCAGATGTGTCAGCATTTTTTATGTTGCCCCATGCAAGATAGCATCTAATTTTCGCTCTTGTTAAAGCAACATAAAGCAGCCTTAAATTCTCCGCCAGAAGTTCATTTTGAGCAAGGATGACATTAGGGTTATCTCTATCATAGTCAAGATCGAATGTCGGCGTTCTGTTTTTATCTTTATCATGAAAGATAAACTCCTTGCCCTTTGCCGGCAGGGATCCACCCCACACAAAAGGACAAAAAACAATTGGGTATTCAAGTCCTTTGCATTTATGAATAGTCACAATCTTTACAGCATCTTCATCGCTTTCAAGGCGAAGCTGATATTCTTCCACCCTGTTTGAAGCAGAACTTATCTGTTCGGAAAGCCATTTTAAAAGACCAGTCATCCCCAGTTCTTTCTCAGCAGCTTCGCCATGAAGTATTTCCGCCAGATGCAGAACATTGGTAAGCCGTCTCTGCCCATCCACAAATGAGAGAAGGCGGGTTCTGACCTTTTCCTTTACCATAAACAAGCGAAACATCCTGATAAAACCAAATCTATTCCATCGCTGATAGTATTCATTGAACTTGCCGATCTGTTTCTCCCACCAGAAAATATCAATATTTTCCGGATCAAGTTCTTCAGCGTGAACACCCATAATATCCGTAACCAGAGCGGCTCTAAGTAATCTGTCATTTCCCGGCTGTGAAATAGATGAGAGAATTCTTTCTATTTCCAGGGCTTCCTGTGACTCAAAAATGCTCTCATTACTATAAAGAACAGAATGTATCCTTCTTGCAGAAAGACTTTCTTTTATTATCCGTGCCTGTTCATTTGTTCGTACAAGCACGGCAATATCGCCTTCTCTAAAACAATCGTGTTCACAGCCATAACCGGATGATAAAAGCCGCACAATCTCTCCTGTAACAGCCTCGGCAATCATGAGCACAGCATCATTTCCGGCTATGGGTTTCTTGTTATCAGAGCCCGCATACCACAATATTAATGGAGCAAAAGTGCTTTGCTCATCGGTTATGTCGGACTTTGCCGGCTTTGCCTTTTCAAAAGGAATTTCATCAAATATAAAAGGTTCACTTACACTGGAAAAAATGGTGTTTATCGCTTTTATAAGACGGGCTTCCGACCGCCAGTTCTCACTTAGTGTATATTTAAATTCAGCACTGCCGGCAGCCTTCATGTATGAAAAAATATCAGCGCCTCTAAAGCTGTATATTGCCTGTTTGGGATCACCAATCATAAAAAGCATGCTGTCCTGTGGAGAAAAGATCCTTTTGAATATTTCATACTGAACCGGATCTGTATCCTGGAATTCATCGACAAGCGCTGCTTTATATCTCTTCCTTATGGCTTTCTCGAGTTCTTTTCCTCCCTTACTTTCAAGAGCCTCTTTAACCGTTATGAGGAGATCATCAAAAAATTGTATGTTCTCAACTCTTTTTCTTTCAGAAAGCTCAGACTTTGCAAACCTGAAGAACTCGACTTTTAAGAAAACAAGGTACTTTTCCATCTCGGTTTCAAGTAAAGCGGCTTTTAAATAGAGTTCGTCGCATATATCAAAAAATTTATGATCAGGAGGAGTTTGATTCTTTTTAACTGAATTTTTGAGTTTCGATGCTGTAAAATTTTCAAATCCTTTAAATAAAGGAAATCCAATGCCCTCAGGGTCAGCAAAACGATCCATATCCCCGGACATTGACATGATTTTCAAATCTCTCTTAGTATAATTTGGATTTTGTTCATCAGGTTTCAGGGTTTTGTAAACATTGCCCTTAAGCGAAGGGTCTTTTAGCAGCTTTTCAACCTCTTTTTTTGAAACAGGCCACGAATCTTTAAGACTTTTAAGACAATCCCTGTAAGCGCCAAGGCTTTTTAAGGAAGGTTTTTTTAAATCAGGAATTATTTTTATTTCAGGGGATTTTATCTTTTCAAGTAAGTTTAAAAAATACCCGGGACCCGACAG
>JAYEFW010000015.1:4170-6126 GCA_034658795.1 Thermodesulfobacteriota bacterium | reverse complement strand
ATTTACGAATACGAACACATAGATAAACCTTGTTTGCTTGGCAAGGTATTTGAAGTAAAACAGTCAATCCAGGATGAAGCGCTGAATAGCTGCCCTAATTGTGCCGGTTCAGTGCGAAAACTTATTTCTCGCACTAATATAAGCACCCCTAAATCTGACAGAGAACTGCGCGATCATGGTTTCACCAAGCTTGTAAGGCGTGATGACGGTGTTTATGAAAACGTTACTGCTCGTGATGGTGATAGTAAAGTTGTGCTAAGAGACAAACCTGAGACATTGCCGAATTTTAAGAAAACAATCAGCGACTAGCCAGATTTTATCATGGAGGATTCTAAAATGGATAAGAAGATCCGTATAGGCGCACTTATATCCGGAGGCGGAACAAATTTACAGGCAATCATTGATTCTTGTGAATCAGGAAAGATAAACGGGGATATAACATTTGTAGGATCCGACAATCCTGACGCATTTGGCCTTGAGAAAAGCAAGAAACACGGAATAACTACATTTGTTGTGGATTATAAGTCGATAATTCAGAACTGCAAAAAGGATCCAAGCAAGGTTTTACTTCCAGATGATTTTGATCTGGATGATGTGCTTTCAAAGCAGCACATTTTTTCATCAAATACTCCTCCAGAAAAAATTAGATCTTTTTTTACAACAAGAGCTGTTGCCGAGGCAAAGCTGATTGACAAAATAAAGCCCTATCCCTTCGACCTCCTTGTACTGGCCGGTTTTATGAGAAATTTAACCCCTTATTTTATTGACAAAATAAATCCTGATCGTACAAATCCTCGTATAATGAATATCCATCCTGCTTTACTGCCCTCGTTTCCGGGCGTTGATGGATATGGAGATACTTTCAGGTATGGATGCAAGGTTGGTGGATGTACAGTACACTTTATTGATTACGGAGAAGATTCAGGACCTATTATAGGCCAGAAAGCATTTCAGATAACAGGTGATGATACTTTGGAAAGTATTAAAGAAAAAGGTTTAAAGCTTGAGTGGGAGTTGTATTCGGAATGCGTGGATCTGTTTGCCAGGGGACGCCTTAAAACCGTCAGAATGTCATACGATTTGAAAAACGGCAAAAAGATAGAAAGAAATGTGGTTAAAATTTTGTCACAACACTTTTAGCATTAATGGTATGGCAACAAAAGTGCCCAAAGTGCTGCCGAGATTTGTAAATATTACCACTAGAAGAATACGGGTTACTTTGTTTCTCCAGAAACCCTTTACAGAAAGTATATCTTCCGGAAGACTTTCAAAATCCTTAACTTTTGGTTTTCTTGAAACAGCTTCCACAAGCCCGGAAACCCAGCCTGCGGCAATCATTGGATTTAAAGAAGTTAAAGGCGCTGCCAGAATGGAAGACAGCACTGTAAAAGGATGGGCCAGAGCTATTATGGCTCCTAATCCAGCCAAAACCCCGTTTGCTAAAACCCACCACGTTATCATGTGAGCTCCTGTATCATATCCTCCCCAGAAAAAGCCGAAGATAAAAAGCAACAATATGCCAAAAGGAATAACCCATTTAAAAAGACCGGAGGCCAGACTCTTGGGCGGAATTTCCTCAAGGCCATTTATATCTGTGTCGGTATTCCAGTACTTCTTTATGCCCGACACATGTCCCGCGCCGACAACAGCTACTATTTTTTTCCCAGGAGCCGTCCTTATCTTATATGCAAGATATTGATCCCTTTCGTCTATAAGTATATTTCTCAGCACTGGAAGTGATTTTTCAATATCTGCAAGAATAAGCTGAAGGGCATCTTGCTGCTTCATTTTTTCAATTTCTTCTTCGCTGATTTCATCAACTCCTCCCAGCGACAATATAAACTGAAACAGCAGTTTTAGCTTATCCCAGAGACCCATTATGCGCCAGGTTCTTGACAAGGTAATACGAATCTCTCTGTCAGCAAGATGTATTTTTGCTCCAATTGCTTTTCCTTT
>JAYEFW010000015.1:0-4070 GCA_034658795.1 Thermodesulfobacteriota bacterium | reverse complement strand
CAGCTAAAGACCTGCACTCGATGCGGGATGTGTCAGGCTGTATGTCCTCTTTTTGATCAGACCGGCATTGAAGCTGATGTCGCGCGTGGAAAACTGGCCTTGCTCGAAGGTCTTGCTGAGGAAATGTTTAAGGATCCAAAGGGAGTTTATGAACGTCTCAGTCGCTGTCTTCTTTGCGGGTCGTGTATGGCTAACTGCCCAAGCGGAGTAAACGTGCTGGAAATTTTTATTAAAGCTCGTGCAATCCTTACACAATTCATTGGTCTATCTCCGGCAAAAAAAACAATTTTAAGGATTATGCTGGCCCATCCTTATACTTTTGACATGTTGCTGGAATTCTTGCCGAGAATCCAAAAAATTTTTACAAAACCGGCCAGTAAAAATTTGGGCACTTCATGTGCACGCTTTGTGTCACCTTTAATACAGGACAGGCATTTTAAACTCCTTGCACCTGTACCGTTTCACCGCATGGTCCCGGCTCTAAATTCATATCCCGGCAAATCCGGGTTAAAGGTGGCTTTTTTTGTCGGTTGCCTGATTGATAAGATCTTCCCCCAGGTTGCTGAAGCAGTTATCGACGTGCTTAATTATCACGAAGTTGGTATATTTATACCGAAAAGACAAGGATGTTGCGGCGCTCCTGCTGTTTCATCCGGAGACACGGTTACGTTTGGCCGGCTGGTGCGTCATAACCTGGAACTGCTTGATATCATAGAGTTTGACTATCTGGTTACTGCATGTGCCACCTGTACTTTCATGATAAAAAAAATATGGCCTGCAATGACAAAAAATCAGTCCGCCGGGATCAGGTCCAGAGTTGAAGCACTTGCTGAAAAGACACTGGATATTAATCAGTTTTTAGTATCAAAAATTGGGCTTAAAAATGAAAATTGTCACATAAATGAAAAGAAGATTATAACCTATCATGATCCGTGCCATCTATCAAAATCTTTAGGAGTATCAACCGAACCAAGAGCACTCATTAAAGCGAATTCAAAGTACCTTCTTAGAGAAATGCCCGAATCCAACTGGTGTTGTGGATTAGGAGGAAGCTTTAATTTGCAGTATTATGACCTTTCGGCTAAAATTGGAAAGCGTAAACGAGATAATATTAAATCAACAGGTTGTTCTGTGGTGGCCACCGGGTGCCCTGCCTGTATGATTCAGATTGCCGACATGCTTTCAAAATCAGGAGATCCGATTGTTATCAAACATCCGGTAATGATTTATGCTGAGTCTTTAAAAAATAATACCTCTAACTAATTTTTTTCTTTTGTCTCAAGCTGTTTCTTGTTGTCCTTGTCGCTTGTCACCTGACAAGATTTTCGCAGTCAGGTTGAAATTCCCATTTTGGGCAGGATATAAGCCTGCAAGAAAAACCATATTGCCACAATTATCAGAAAAACGACTAACAATCGCATAACACTACTCCTTGGTTAATATTTTTTAAGGAACTTACTACCTTAACCTTTATGTCATTATAGGACAACTGTAAACTATTTCTTATGAAAGGTATAATAAAATGCCGTAATATATTGTAAATATTGTTTTTAATCCATTGGGGATTTATGGATAATAGCGCTTTTTTTCAAAAAGTTCCTTGAGTTTGGAAGCAGAAAAGAGTATCATAATATTTATTTTTTGTGGGCAAATAAAAGCTGCTGAGCTTAAGCCCCTTGAACGTATTCGGTTAGTTATAGCCTTTCAGATAAATAATTTCACTGCGTTATCAGTCGTTGACGTATAACTAATATGCCTTTCTCCTTCTATCCTTGTGTTAATTATCTGAAAGTCTATGGTTGAGATAATTGATTGGGATGAGATTAAAAAGGCAAATTCGACATTTGCAGGATTTAGGTGTAACCTGGATTGGCAGTGCTTGATACACGAAAAATTTATGGCTTCGAAAAAGAAAAAACAGAAAAAAGCTCGCAAGAAAAAGTCGCACCTGAATATTAAAAATGTGTCTTTGCCTCAGCTTATAAATCATGGCAAACAGTTTCTTGAGGCTGGAAGAGCCAGAGATGCGATTTCGTCGTTAAAACTGGCAATTAAAAAGGGCGCTCCGACAGACGACATAAATCCCATGCTGTTCAGGGCATATCTTCTGCGGGAAACCCAGCTTAGGCAGAAGGGGATGAATGTGGAAGCAAATTCAATTCATTGCCAGGCCGCTACCTTTATGCCAGCGTACGACAAGCTTTCCGACATGGATCTGATTGCCTTTATGAAATGCGCTTCCATTGATGACTTTATAAGCGCCTATAACAGGTATATCGGGGAAAATAGCCGTTCCAGTGCCATAGAGCAGTATCTTGCAGGACAATTCCTTATTCACCGTCAATGGGACATGCTGGACAACCTTGATGAGAGGCTGCCCCTGAAAAAAGATGCTGCCCCGGTTTTACGGGCAGCCGAGCTTATGCACAGCGGTGATTGGGAAACTGCTCTGGCCTGCCTGAAGCCTGTATCGAGAATTTCTCCTTTTGCTCCGGCACGCTTATTCTGTCTTGCTATGGTATGTTTTTATAATGAAGATGATTCCGGAATGCAGCGAGCGCTTTCCATGATTCCAGAGGAATTTCCCATTTACAGGGTGGTGAAAAAGCTGAAAAAAAATCCTGCCGACCTTACCTGCCTGTGGGAATGTCCGGTAAATACTGAAAAAAGAGTTGCCGAGGTTCTCGAACATCTGAAAAAAAAGCGTTTTAAAGATGCAGCCGGCCAACTCAGAAGTATCGCCGAATTAATTTGTCCTGATGATTCGGACCGTGCAATTTTCCATCTCCTTGAACTGGTCTGGCGCTTTACCTGGGATAACACGATCAACGACTATGAATATTTTCGTCTTATCAGACGGTTGCTTCCTGAAAACCAGTCTGAGCTTCTAACTGCGAAAACCGAATTTTTTGAGTTTGAGCAACCATTAATTAACACCGGCCAGTATCTTATGCATATAGATACGGAATTTCCTGACCGGGAACACGCCAGGATTGCCCAGGCCCTGATTCTACTGCATGCTGTTGAAAAAATCCACAAGGAAAATTTTTTCGTTCAAAGCTTAGGATGCGATTTTGAATTGCACGGGCCGGTGCTGGGAATCACTTCCGATAACCCCGATGAATTCATAGTTGAAATGACATTAAAGGCAATCCGGCTGGACCCTGAAAATCGGCGTGGCTATGAACTGTTGGCAAATCTGCCCCGCTATACCAGGCAGACAAAAAAACTGGTGGAAGAAGGGTTAATTAAGATGTTGGACTATTTTCCGGATGATCCGTTTCCCTGCCTGGAACTGTCCACCATTTACTACGAAAAGAATGCCTTTCGCAAAGCCGAAAATATTTTAAAAGAGGCTATGAAGCGCGCTCCCCATGACAGCAGAGTTATTGACCGGCATGTGATTTCGCTGCTGATTTCTGCTGATAACAGCATCAAGAGGAAAAAGCTTCATCTGGCATCCAGAGATATTGAAAAAGCCGATGCATTGAGCGGTAAGGCTACTCTGCCGCTGGTGGTTGAAAAACAAATACTGTTTCAGATTACAGAACAGGGGCAATTGTCCCTGTTCGACGGCAAGGTTGTAGCCGGTGCCGGAAATGTCCTATCTGTCATCGACAGGGCTGTCACACACTTGTCTCCTTTTGAACAGATAAGCACCATAGCTATGTTGATTCTGGATGCGACAGGCCGGTTCCCCGAATGGGATAAAAAGATCTTTAGCGAATTGGACAGAGCTTTCCGGCATTATGCCAAATCGATAAAGGATTTGCCTTCCGCACATATCGCCGGTTTACTCAAGCCGCTAAGTAAGAAGGTGCGGCCGCTTACCCGTTCAAGGCATATTGCCGGTGTCATTTTATATCGTTGTAAAAATATACTCAAACATGTTGATGACGTCGATATTATCCCTGTGCTTGATATCCTTGTTGATGCTGAGCTGTTTAAACCGGCTCTGGATGAAATAAAACGCAGGATAAAAAATGCCGGAGGGAGAGTAAAGGTATTGCTCGAATTTTACCAGGTTGTAATCCGGCATCTGACGGAAGAGCTGTTCATGGATCTGAAAG
>JAYEFW010000014.1:0-6185 GCA_034658795.1 Thermodesulfobacteriota bacterium | reverse complement strand
GGATTACAAAATACTTTATGGAATTGTTTGTGAGTAGTAAACTGTGATTATGAAATTTTTTAAATGGAGCTTAATTGGTGTAGGCGCGGTCATTGCTGTTTTTTTGTTTTTATTAATAGGTGTAAGGTTTTACCTTAATACAGACAGGGCACAGCAACAGCTTCAGGCAAGGGTTAATCAGGCCATTCCCGGTACAATAACTTGGTCAAAGAGCCGCCTTTCGGTTTGCAGGGGTGAGGTTGAATTGCACAACGTGCTGCTCAGCGCGCCCACAAATGATAAATTGGTTGAATTGAACCGTCTTTTCCTGCGTATATCCTGGAATCGACTGCTCAAAGGGGAATTATGCGTTAATAATTTGTTTTTTGAAACCCCCCGGATATATTTGAAGACCGATCGACTGGGAAACCTTAATCTCGTGCAGGCGCTTTCCCCCCCTGAAAACACTGAATCAAAGCCCATGTATTCAGGTCTTCCGTTTAATGTTGTGATCCTGGAGCTTAACGTGCTGAACGGTTTTTTTCAATACCAACCAGCAGAAGATATTGCTGAGAACCAAAAGAACCGGATGGTGTTTCAAAATGTTAATCTGACCATTAGGGGTGGAAATTTTTTAAAACAAAAAGCTCGCCTTGTCTGTGAAATTCATGGCGGAAATATTGCAGGGAGAAGGATTGACCGAATTAACTTAAGCTGCCATCTCAAAGACAGATGCCTGACCATTAATGACTTGAACCTATATACATGCGCGGGTAGATTTGACCTGAACGGCGATGTGGACTTTAAATTGGATGCCATATCCTATGAACTGTCCATGCGCCAGGAAGGCACATTGCTCGATACTGTATCCTTCAAGGAAGCAAGCTTAAAAGGATCCATAAACTCTTTAATTAAGCTTAAAGGAACGGGCATTAATCCAAAGACGCTCACCGCTGAAACCTCCCTGGAACTATTTGCAAGCAAATTGTCCGCCGGGGAGGCATCTTCACCCGTTGACGTATACATAAACGCACAGGCAAGCATGGAAAAAGGGCGTGTTAGGATTCAGCAGTTTGACGCCCAGGCAGGCAGGACTCACCTTAAGGTTACCGGCGATTATGACACTTCTTCCCTTAAGGTCGCGGCTGATTTTAAATTGGAGTCCCCCGACCTGGCTGAAGTACTGTCATCTTTGGGAATGAACGCATTTGGGAAGATGAATATTCAGGGCAACGCATGCGGAACGGTCACGGCGCCGATTGTGGTTGCCCAATTACAGGGAGAAAATTTAGAATTCGAGCAGGTGAAGATTGGCGATGCGAATGCAAAAATCCAATTTTCCGAAGGCATGCTTTCACTGGATCATGGAAAAATTCGCAACCACAATTCATTGCTCGATATTTCCGGCACCGTCCGGATACGCAATCCCATAACGCGTGATATTTTAGAAAATCCTGGTTTAGACATTACAGTAACTGGAGATGCGCTGTTTATAGAAGATTTTATCGAGGGGATGAAGGGCAAATTCGTTCTGAACGGCCATATCTTTGGGCACGCAGGACACCCCCGGGGCAACTTGAATCTTAAAGGAGAACATATCGACTTCTACACCCAGAAAGTTCAGGCTGTTCACCTAATATCAGAACTCGACGGTGATCGATTCAATTTGGACCCTTTTGAACTCGTGATTGCGCCTAATGAGAAAATCTTGGTCCATGGTTGGATTTCTTTAAATAAAAACTACGACTTACGACTTTCCTCCGGCGGCATTTCCCTTAAGAATGTAACATGGCTTCAGTTGGGAGACGTTGATACCGGCAAGATTTCCTTTACGTTCCAAGGACAGGGGAATTTTGAAAATCCTCAGATCACGGGGGAGGTGTTTATAGACGATCAGTTCCAAATTAAAGTTACGGACCGGACAGCATATATTTCAGGGGGTCAAAACTTTACTCTGGATGCCGCTTATCATCTGCAGACCCAGGCTTTTTCAGCATCCGCCGGGTTTGACAACACCAATTTGACCCCTTATTTAAAAATTTTCGGACAAAGCAAACTAAATGGTTTCATGACCGGAAAAATCCAAGTCAATGGCAATGCCAAGACACTAGATCGGGTAAAAGGGTCTGCCGATATTTCTCGGATTGAAATTTTTTCAAATCAAACAGAATTGATCCGATCCCGTGACTTCAAGGCTTTTTTAAAGGATGGTGAAATTTCGATTCCCGGTGTCCGCCTGAACCTGGTTGAACAGGGTGTTATGGAAATTAAAGGCAATGGCACGCTGAATGGCGACCTTGATATTAAAGCCCATGGTACCATTCCTTTGGAAATAATATCGCTTTTTACAGATGTTTTCCCCAATGCCGCCGGTGAAGTGCGCCTTTCTCTCGGCGTAAACGGAAACCTGTCGAAACTGGACTTGCGTGCCGATGCTGAAATTATAAATTGCGGCATGACGGTTCCCGGCCTTTTACAACAGATGCACAACCTGAACGGCAGTATTCATGTCACCCCCGAAGCCATTGTTCTGGATAACATCCGGGGAATGCTGGATACCGGTAGTTTTGAACTGTCAGGCGCCATTGATCTTAAGGCATATCGACCCTCACGGGTCGGTCTTAAATTAAAAGCCCATGACCTTACTCTTATGATTCCCGACACCTTAGAAACCCGTTTGAGCGCCGAACTGGATATCAAGGGCACACCTGAAAAATCCCTCGTCTCAGGATACATTCAAATGATTGAGGGGAAGTATTATAAAAATATACGGCTGAATCTTATGGGAAGCCTTGGTAAAAAATCCCGGGAAGAGGCCTTGGTAGCACCTGAAATCCCCTGGCCTTTTTTGAAAAACATGGCCATTGATATTACAACCCGTTACAGACAACCTTTTGTGATAGATAATAATATGGCCTTATTGGCCATCAAGCCTGATCTTCGCATATATGGATCTGTGAATCATCCTCTGATCAGCGGGAGAGCCCAAGTAGAATCCGGAACCGTCTATTTCCAAAAAAAGGAATTCAATGTCAAAAGAGGTGTCTTTGATTTTATCAACCCGTATAAAATTGAGCCGACCATTGATGTGCTAAGCGAAATAAAAGTTCGGGAATGGACCGTTTTTTTGAGTATCTCCGGAACACCGGACAATCTTAAGTTTAATTTTTCTTCCAACCCATCAGAAAGAGAGGAGGATATTCTTTCTTTGTTGATAACCGGGAAAACAACACGGGAACTGATCGCAGGAGAAGGCGGTTTATCCCTGTCTCCGGGACAAATACTGGCCGATGTTCTTGCTGAAACCGTTCAAAAACAAATCAAGGATGCCACTGGTCTGGATATTGTAGAGCTGGAATATAAAGAAGGCGGAGGAGCTGAGGCGTCGGATGAGGTAAAAGTAACTGTCGGCAAAGAGCTTTCCCGAAGAATAACGGTCAAATACGTCATGCAGACAAAAAATGCCAAGGTCATCCAGCAAGTGATCACGGAATATAAATTTCTTGAGAAATTGTTAATGAACACCTTCCATGATACGGAGGGACATTATGGCGGCGGGCTTCAATTCAGAGTTGAGTTTCGATAAATATGGATGGCCAAGTGTATATCTGTAAAAATTGCGGCGAAATTCATTTGAGTGCAACCAAAATAGAACAATGCCATCTGGGTGCAATACAAAAAAGTTGCATCATTGATGATAATATCTTTAGCCATTGAACATACTGATTTAATGTCGAATGTCGAACAGGGAATGTCGAATAATGAAGGAAGGAAAATCTATTCAAAATCCACTTGCGGGCATTATTTGCTACACAACAATCTAATAGAAGCATCCGCACTTCGACATTCATAATTCCCTGTTCGACATTCGACATTCAAAAAAATTTAGTTTCGATAGAGAAAGATAACTTCATATGACCCTGTTCAAACAGAAAGACTGGATAAAACTATCCGCAGTGTTGTGGATTCTAATGGTGTGCTTTGCCAAAGACCCTGCATATGCTCAAAGTACGGGATCTGAATCAGACCGTGGAGAAAAACAATTTACGCCTGGTTTTCAAATAACGCCCTACCCTCGAATTAAAGATATTAAAATCAGCGGCTCTTTTCCCCTGTTGGAACGAGAAATTCTCAACGCCATGCAGTTGTATCCGGGTGATGTATATCATCCAAAAATGTTTTCCGCCAAAGAGGCCGTCATTGCCGAGGTTTTCAAGAATGAAGGTTACATCGCTCCGGTTGTCAATTTAGACGCCGCAGAAGATCCGACTGACGGAAATTTTGTGGTTTATGTCTATATCGACAAGGGGAATTTTTTTCATATCCGGCGCTTTGAAATCACGGGAAACCAGGCTTTCTCAACCACGCGCCTTAAATTGCGGATCAAAACTTGTAAATCCTGGCTGACTCCGGATTTTATGAGGCGTTTTAAGAAAAAAGTATTTAATAAAGATATTCAAAACCTCATTCGGTTTTACCGGAGAAAAGGATATCCGGAGATTGTCGTGGACTCCGATGTTAACAAAGATGCTAAAAGTCAAAATGCTTCTATTTTTGTAACTATTGATGAAGGACCCAGGTATGACATTGAATTTCAGGGCAATAAGGAGTTTTGGGATGTTACGCTTAAAAAAGATCTAACTCTGTTTAAGGAGGGCAACAAGAAAGATTTTGGTCTAAGAAAGAGTATCCGCAAAATAAAGAAACGTTACTGTAACGCCGGATATAAGGATTGTCGGATAAAGATGAAATCTGAAAGAAAACAAGAAGCCGGCATGCCAGTGCGTAACATCCGCCTGCTTATTCATGAGGGGCCGCAATATGTTGTAAATTCCGTCAACCTTACCGGAAATTATGCGTTTGATTCAAAAAAGATCAAAAAACAAATATTGACCGGAACTCCGGGGGTTATTGCAAACGGTGCATGGGTTCAGGAAACCCTGGAACAGGACAAACTTGCCGTTACGTCTCTGTATCTCAAGCAAGGATATATGAATACCGTGGTGAAAGATGAAATAAAATCGCATAAGGACATTAAAGAAAACACAACGTATGTAAATATCACGCTGGACATCAAGGAGGGGGTTCAGACGCAGGTAAAGGCCGTAACGATCCATGGATTGAATGTGCTATCATACTCCGAGGCCATTGAAGCAATCACTTTGAAAAAAGGATCCGTTTTCCGCAACTATATGATTCGCAGTGACGAAAATACGCTGTCTTCCCTGATTTCTGAAAAGGGATACCCTCACGTCACGGTAAAGGGGACTGCTGTCATCAGCAAGGACAATACCCAAGCGGCAGTAATAACCTATGAGGTTGATGAAGGACCTTTTGTTAGAATGGGCCAGGTGGCTTACACGGGGAATTTCCTCACCAAAGAACGAGTTATCGAAAATGAACTTGAGCTCAATCCGGGAGAACCGTTTTCGCTGAATAAATTTTTGGAATCTCAGCGCAATATCCGCGATATCAACGCCTTTGACTCGGTACGTTTTAAAACTTACGGCTTAAAGGAAAAAAAAGATAAAGTGAATTTGCTCCTGGAATTGGAAGAGAAAAAGCCTTATTATATTCAATTGGGCGGAGGGTATGACTCAGAAAGAGAATTTTACGCCGACATCCTGGCCGGTGACCGCAACCTTTTTGGATTAAACAAGGAGATTTGGACCCGTACAGAAATCAGCCGGATAGGGTACAGGGGTGATTTGGGCATGGTTGAACCCAGGTTTATGGGAACTCGAATCAAGTCATCAATAAACATGTTTAGTGAAAAAAGGGAAGAGTTTAACACAAATTTCGGAACCAGAGACAAAGGCATTTCAGTATCATTTAACTCCAGACTTTTTCAGAAATTTAACGCGGACCTTTCTTTTGTATATGCATATAAAAAGCAGTATCAGATGGACTTTGAACCCATACCGGCAGGTGAAGAAGATGAATATGATCCCAGACGAATTCTAACTATAAGTCCCTCCCTTGTTTATAATTCAATGGATTCCTATATACGCCCCAGAAGGGGAATGTTTTCTTCTTTGCTTCTGGATTTTTCTAAAGGGATCAACAATTCTTTGGATAGTTTTTTTAAGTATCGTTTCGAAATCCGGAAATATTATACACCAATGGAAAACCTGACATTTGCGTTGCGAGGACTTTTTGGAAATATTACCCGCTTTGATGACGGCAGCACGATTCCGGAAGACCAG
>JAYEFW010000013.1:4298-6198 GCA_034658795.1 Thermodesulfobacteriota bacterium | reverse complement strand
CATGCCGTCAGAGAGTCAATTTCCTCTTTTCCTATGATAAGAGGGGGAATAAAACGTAAAATATTACCCTGAATGCAGTTGATTAAAAAACCCTTATCCATACACGCTTTCACTACCTTATCCCCATCAACTTTTATCTTCATGGCAAGCAAAAGGCCTATCCCGCGAACATCAATAATTGATTCATGTCTATCTTTCAGCCGGAAAAGCTTTTGCTTGAAATATTCTCCAATCTTTCGGCCGTCATCTATAATATTTTCTTCAATAAGAATCTTAACAACTTCAAGTGAAGCTGCTGTAACAACCGGTGTTCCTCCAAAAGTTGAGGCATGTGAACCAGGCACAAATGCTTCAGCAATATATTCTCTCGCCAGCATGGCGCCTATTGGCAATCCATTGGCAAGGGCCTTTGCCAGGGTCATTACATCGGGTTCTATTCCGAAATTTTCATAGGCAAAAAGTTTACCGGTACGGCCCATTCCTGTCTGGATTTCATCAAAAATCAGAAGGGTTCCTGTTTCATCACAAATCTGTCTAACGCCTTTAAGATATTCGGGAGCAGGGCAGCGAACACCCCCCTCTCCCTGGATCGGTTCAATTAAAACCGCACATGTTGAAGGGTCGATCTTGCTTCGCAACGCCTCAATATCATTGAACGGAACAAAATCAAAACCATTAAGTACCGGCTCAAAGCCCTTGCGCATCTTTTCCTGGCCTGTGGCGGAGAGAGTTGCCATTGTGCGGCCGTGAAAAGATTTTTCCATGGCTATTATCCTGCAGCGGCCTTCTTCGCCTTTATCATTGAAATATTTTCTCACCAGCTTTATAGCCGCTTCATTCGCTTCAGCTCCGCTGTTGCAGAAAAAAACTCTGTCAGCAAAACTGTTGTTAACGAGCCATGATGCAAGCTCTGTCTGGGGCAGAGTATAATAAAGGTTAGAAACATGAAAAAGTGTTTCAGCCTGTTTTGAAAGGGCTTTTGCAACTCTCGGATGCGCATGACCGAGGTTGCATACCGCAATTCCCGCAACAAAATCCGTATAAGCTCTTCCATCTGAATCCCAAAGGGTGCATCCTCTCCCTTTTGTTATAACGATGGGAAATCTATTGTAAGTTCTTGCTATTACTTTATTCGCCTTATCTATTATTTCGTTTTTTACAGGTTTCATGTCGTAACTTCAGTCCCAATTCCCTTATCAGTAAAAAGCTCCAGCAGCAAAGCATGACGCTTGCATCCATTTATAATATGAGCCTTTTTAACATTATTAATAAGCGCGCTGAGAGCGCACTCGATCTTTGGAATCATTCCCCCTGAAATTGCTTTATCCTCAACCATCTTACTGATTTTTTCCGTATCAATTGAAGATATTAAAGCGCCCTCAAGGTCTAAGACTCCATCAACGTCAGTAAGAAATATTAGACGTCCTGCAGAAAGAGCCATAGCGATTCTGCTTGCCACAATGTCTGCATTTATATTGTATGTTTCACCCGAATCACCTACGCCAACCGGCGCAATAATTGGGATAAAACCTTTAACCGTCATTGTATTTATGATATCCGGATTTATCTTAATAACATCTCCAACCATGCCGGGATCAATTATTTCAGGTGGTTTATCCATATCCTCCTGATATATGATATGCAGCTTTTTTGCTGATATAAGCCCCCCGTCTTTGCCGCTCAAGCCCACGGCCTTACCGCCCTGCCTATTTATTTGAGCTACTATTTCCTTGTTCACCTTGCCGCCGAGTACCATTTCTACAACATCCATTGTAGCTTCATCCGTAAGGCGCATACCCCTGACAAACTTGGAAGGTATCCCCATCTGCTTAAGCACCAGATTGATTTGCGGTCCTCCACCATGAACAACAACCGGATTCAGCCCAACGAATTTCAGCAA
>JAYEFW010000013.1:0-4198 GCA_034658795.1 Thermodesulfobacteriota bacterium | reverse complement strand
TATCTTCTAAGATCCTCGTCGTCTTTGATATCTTTTAATTTGTCTACCACATACTGCCCGTCAATTACTATTTTTCTATCTTTAGATTCTTTAATGTCTGAAGCGCTAAAAAGAATGTCTTCGAGCATACATTCCATGAGCGTATGAAGTCTTCTTGCTCCTATGTTTTCAGTAAGATTGTTAACCTCTTCAGCAATTCGCGCTATTTCATCAACAGCATTGTCCTCAAAGACAACATCAACATCTTCAGTCTTTAAAAGCTCAATATACTGAAGAAGCAGAGCGTTCCTGGGTTCGGTCAGTATCCTTACAAAATCTTCTTTCCCAAGAGAGTCAAGTTCTACCCTGATGGGAAATCTCCCCTGAAGTTCCGGTATCATATCAGAAGGTTTGATTGCGTGAAAGGCTCCGGATGCTATAAAAAGGATGTGATCTGTTTTAACCGAACCATACTTGGTGGTAACTGTACTCCCCTCAACAATAGGAAGAAGATCGCGCTGAACCCCCTCCCTGGACACATCCGGCCCATGTCCGCCGCCATTCCCGACAATTTTATCTATTTCATCAAGAAAAATTATCCCCGACTGCTCAACTTTCTCGATTGCCATGCTTACAACTTTATCCATATCCACAAGGGCCTGGGCCTCTTCCTGGGCAAGAATTTCCATGGCTTCAGGAACTTTAATTTTTCTGCTTTTTTTATTCTTGGGCATCATTCCACCCAACATGTCTTTGAAATTGATGCCCATTTCTTCCATCCCCATGCTTGAAAAAACTTCCACAACAGGCATGGCTTTTTCTGAAACATCAAGGTCCACAAATCTGTTGTCAAGTTTTCCTTCACGAAGCATGGCGCGAAGCTTTCCCCTTGTGGAAGAAGCTTCATCTCCATTACCGGTTACAAGCTCAAGGGGTATTTCTTTTAAATCTTCGTCCTTCTGTACCTGCTGAACTTTTGGCTTTGGAAGAAGCAGGTCAAGCATTTTTTCTTCGGCAATCTGCCATGCCTTTTCCTTAACAGCTTCCTTTTCTCTTGATTTTAGCCTGTTTACAGTTAGTTCAAGAAGATCCCTTATCATCGACTCAACATCCCTGCCCACATATCCGACTTCGGTAAACTTGGAAGCTTCAACCTTTACGAACGGAGAGTCAGTCAAAATAGACAATCGCCTTGCGATTTCGGTTTTTCCTACCCCGGTAGGGCCAATCAATATAATGTTTTTCGGTATAATTTCTTCACGAATGTCTTCCGGAACCTGCTGCCTTCGCCAGCGGTTCCTTAAAGCAATCGCAACAGAACGCTTGCCTTTGTTCTGACCAATAATATATTTATCAAGTTCTTTAACTATTTCTGATGGTTTTAGATCTCTCATATCGATTTTTTGTTCCTTAAATTTCTTCTATCGTAAAAGAATCATTTGTAAATACACAAATGGATGCCGCTATTTTCATCGCCTCTTCCACAATACTTCTTGCATCAAGGCCTGAGTATTTTATAAGTGCGGTTGCCGCTGCCAGAGCACTTGTGCCTCCAGAGCCTATACCCATAATACCTTCATCCGGTTCTATAACATCACCATTGCCTGAGATAAGAAACATATTTGTTTCATCCGCGGCTATCATTATCGCCTCAAGGCGCCTTAAATACTTGTCGGTACGCCAGTCCCTGGCCAGTTCAACCGCACCTCGCGTTAAATTCCCGTTGTAACGTTCCAGCTTTGCTTCAAGGCGCTCAGACAAATTCAAAGCATCGGCGGTAGCGCCGGCAAATCCTACAATTATCCTGTCATTATAGATTCTTCTGACCTTTTTGGCATGATGTTTTACAACGGTATTATTCATGGTAACCTGGCCGTCACCAGCAACTGCCAGTTTCCCCTTATGCCTGACTGCAAGAATAGTTGTTCCATGAAAATTCATATCATTAATCACCTTCTATGATCTAGGATGGGTCTTGTCATATATTTTCATCAGCCTGTCGATACTAACATGTGTATATTTCTGTGTAGTCGAAAGGCTTTTATGGCCTAATAGTTCCTGAACCACTCTCAAATCCGCCCCTGCATCAAGCATATGGGTTGCAAATGTGTGTCGCAGCGCATGGGGTGAAACCGGAACCATAAGGCTGCATTCTTTAACCAGCTTGTCCAGGATGCGTGCAATCGACCTTGGAGTAAGGCGGCCATTATTTTTATTTAAAAAAAGCGGCCCATCCCCCTTGATTTGCAAATCAGTTTCTCTATGCAATTTATCTCTATATGCCTTTATAGCCTTTAAAGCCTTATCACCGATAGGGACAATTCGCTCTTTGTCTCCCTTCCCAAGCACGCGGATCATATTTCTCGTAGAATCAACATTAAAAACATTCATTCCAGCAAGTTCCGATACACGTATCCCCGTAGAATAAAGAGTTTCAAAAATAGCACGATTTCTCAGCCCCAGCCGATTATCGGCCTTAATCGAATCCAGCAGACGGAACATATCATCAACTGTAAGATATACCGGGATCGTTTGTTCCTGTTTAGGCGTATGTATCAATTCTGCCGGGTTATTCTGAATTATGCCATGCTTGATAAGATATCTGAAAAAAGAACGTATGGCCGAAAGCTTGCGTGCTATAGTGGATTTTTTGTTCTTCTTGTATAATAATCCCAGATATGCCCTTATCATCAGAGAACGAACTTCATTTGCATTAAAATCATATGTTTTATTCTGCTTTTTTTTACCTCTAATTCCGCTCTGTACGAGAAAATCCGCAAATTCATTCAGATCATGCAAATAAGCACGAGAGGTGTTAACTGAATAACCTTTTTCAGAGGATAGAAATTCAACATAAGACTCGATCAGATTCTGAAAATTATACGAACTCATTAAATTCCATCACCATCACCATAAACTAAGTTAAGGTTAAGCGATTTTTTTGCGAAAAGAGGAAAACTCAAACTACCTGAAATTATAGTCAATTGGATGCTATTCTCAAATCGAAGGTTTTTAGCAGTTAGCCTTTAGCTAAGAGCTAACCGCTAATAGATTTAATCAAACGGATAACACATTCAGGCTAAGAGCTAATGGCTAATAGCTTTCTCACAAAGTTTTCAAATAAAATTATGCGGCTTTGCGTGTTTTTTTCTTCAACCTGATAATACGGCGCTTATAAATAGCCGCCATTTTATTATCGTTTGATTCAAGAAGCGTTTCCCTTTTTGCCTTAAACTCTTTGATTTTTCCCTTTATTTCACGAACCTTTGAATCTGTCTTTTTGCCGGATTCTATTTCAATCCCTTTAGCCAGTTTTATCGCATTAATAAGTTCAGCCTTGTTCATCCCGTGAACGCCTGTGATCTCAGACATCTCAATGGCAACCTCTCTCAGCTCTTTGGCTGTCATCTTTTCCAGAGGTTTTTCCTTGGCCTCCTTTTTTTTGGAACCCATAAACAGTAGATCTCCTTTCAATATTATTTCATGTTAAAGGCTCAAAAAAAGCCTTAACCGATTTATGACTTCTAACATAAAAAAAGAATTCATAAACTATTTTTTTTTATTATGTCAATAGATAAAGGCAAATCGGCAAATTTTAATATCAGAAATTTGAAAACTTATTAAGAGATTAACCTGAGGCAACAGGCACTTAAATTTAGGAACGGCTGAAACTCTCGCAAAAGTGAGCCTAAAGAAAAAAGAGTATTAAATCACTTGCTCGACAGTCCAAGGAGGCTTGAGTGAAAACTAAAATCTAAACCCTATTGTGAAATGAAAACTCCCTGCACTTTCATTAGCTTTCCTATCCAGTTTGTGCCCGTAATAGACCCCCATGGGACCGATTTGTGTGAGATAATGCAATCCAACACCCACTGAAGAACGAAAGTCATCCGAACCCTGGTCGAGAATAGCGTTTTTGATGCTGCCCGTGTCGTAAAAAAAAGAAAGCTCGAAATCAGGTCCCAAGTCAATTCTTGCCTCTATGTTGCCCAAAATTGCAGTTTTTCCTCCCACGGCTTTGCCGGTGGTGTCAAATCGAAGTCTGTTTTCATCAAATCCACGAACGGTAGATGTGCCCCCCAGAAAAAAAAGCTGGTCTTCCGGAATCGTGCTGCCGTCATCAAAGCGGGTAATATTTCCAAAAAGTCCTCGCAACGCAAATGTCAGGTTTTCCATTGGTGTATAATATTTCCGGATTTCGAAACGATACTTAAAAAAA
>JAYEFW010000012.1:3494-6261 GCA_034658795.1 Thermodesulfobacteriota bacterium | reverse complement strand
AAATACGGGTTAATTTTGGAGGGTAACTGCATGTTGTTTACTGTTCTTCTTTATATCTCTCTTTTTGTCTTTCTTCTTGGCCTGATCTACAAGGTTTCCACCTGGTTCTCGCGAAAAATAGGAATTGCGTCTAAAAATTTTACGACATCTGAAAGAATATCAGAGGCAGTAAAGGGCATATCGGGCGTTATATTCAGCCCAAAAATCCTTATTCTTGCTAAAGTTTTCTTGCTCGACGTTGTGCTGCAAAGAAGAATTCTGAAAGAAGACCTCCTCCGGTGGATTATGCATATGCTGATATTTACCGGATTCATGATGCTGCTGCTGATGCATGCCTTTGACTCTTTTATAACCTCACCTCTTTTCGAAGAATATTATTCTACTGTAAACCCGTTTTTATTTCTCAGGAATTTTTTCGGTATTATGGTTTTAGCCGGCCTGATAATCGCCGTTTACAGGCGCTTTATTCTGAAAGTGCCCCGCCTCAAAACCAGCCCCATGGACTACTATGCCATCATTATTCTAACTGTTATTATGATTTCAGGTATTTTTCTGGAAGGTATAAAAATAACATCATATACTGAATTCCAGAATATGGTGGAAAATTATTCCGGCCTTGATGATGAGGGAGAAATACTGGCGCTTGAAAAATTATGGGTTAAGGATTTTGGTCTGGTTTCACCGAATGTTAAAGGGCCGATTGATCCTGCGATTATCCCCCTCTCTGAAGAATTACATAATATGAACTGTGCTGAGTGCCATTCCTCACCCAAATGGGCGTTTACCGGTTATCCGGTCTCCAGAATTTTAAGCCCTGTTGCTTTATTTCTGGACAGGTCGGGAGTAACGACAATTTTATGGTATATTCATTTCCTTGCATGCTTTATCGGCCTCGCTTATCTGCCTTTCAGCAAGATGTTCCATTTCATCGCCAGTCCTATAAGCCTCCTTGCAAACGCTGTAATGGATAAAGACAAATCTTTTCCTGCAAATATCGCAACCAGACAGGCAATGGAACTGGATGCATGTACACACTGCGGCACTTGCAGTCTTACATGTTCGGTCGCAGTGGCCTTTGATAAAATAGGTAATTTAAATATTCTTCCTTCAGAAAAACTGGTATTTCTAAAAACCTATGCCTCGGGCAAGGATTTAAAAGAAAATGAGCTTAAAGCTATTCAGGAAGGAATTTATCTGTGCACCAATTGTGACCGCTGCACAGTCGTGTGTCCTGTTGGTATAAATCTCAGGGAGTTGTGGTTTAACGTAAGAGAAGAACTCATTCAAAAAGGCAATCCAATACCACTTGTGCTTTCACCTTTTTCTTTTTATCGCGGTTTGAATCAACAAAAGCTGGATTCAAAAAATTATTCAAATCCTGTGAGTCTAACAAAGGATGCTATTACAGACAAATGCGAGTTAATGAAAAATCCTGATAAAGTAATTTCTTTAACTCCAGTTAATAAAGAATTTAAGGAAAAATTAGATCTGGCTTATCAGGCAACTACCTATTCCTATTGTTTTTCCTGCCAGAACTGCAGCACTGTATGCCCGGTAGTGGGTAATTATGAAAATCCGCAAGAGGCTCTTGGCCTGCTGCCGCATCAAATCATGCGTTCTGTCGGACTTGGCTTAAAAGATCTGGCTTTTGGTTCAAAAATGCTCTGGAGTTGCGTAACCTGTTACCAATGCCAGGAGCATTGCCCTCAGGGAGTAAAAGTTACCGATGTTTTGTATGAGCTGAAAAACCTTGCAATAAAAGAGAGTTTTAATAATGAATAAGAACTTAATTTGTAAAAGTTCACCACGGAACGACACAGAGTTTCACTGAAAATTATTAATAAGGAAGCCCAATTGATCAATTATCTCAAAATAACTCGCTGGAGAGTGGGTCTATTGATAATTCAGTGTAATTCCGTGAAAAATCCGTGGTGAATTATTACCTCAATGGAAATAAAATGATAAAATATGCATTGTTTCTTGGATGTAATATCCCTGCCCGGGTGCAGCAATATGAGACCTCAGCCAGGTCTGTGCTTGCTGAACTTGGCGTTGATATACAAGATATTAAAGAGTTTAACTGCTGCGGTTATCCGTTAAGAAATTCGGATTTTAAGACATCTGTACTCTTTTCCGCACGGAATCTGGCTCTGGCGGAAAAGCTGGGTTTAAATATGATTACGCTCTGCAAATGTTGCTATGGCAGCCTGAAAATGGCTGAACACCATATGAAGGAAAATTTATTTCTTAAAGATGAACTCAATGAAACACTGGCAAAAGAGGGATTAGAGTACAACGGGGATATTGAAATCAAACATCTTCTGTCAGCGCTTTATTCAGATATAGGAATCAATACATTAAAAGAAAAGATAACAAGAAGTTTCAAAAATCTTAAAATTGCTACCCATTACGGATGCCATGTTTTGCGTCCAAGTAATATTATGCAATTCGATGATCCAATATCGCCTGTTATTTTCGATAAACTTGTGGAACTAACTGGAGCAAATAGCATTGACTGGTCATTAAAGCTTGAATGCTGCGGAGCACCTGTACTTGGAATAAATGATGACCTTTCAATGAACCTGACGGAAAAAAAACTAACTGACGGAAAAAAAGCTGGTGCAGACTACCTTTGCACTGCCTGCCCATGGTGCCACCTGCAATTTGACAGTGTACAGAAGATGATGTTAGAGCAGCGACGCTTGAACAATCATCTTCCGGCAATTCTATTCCCACAGCTCCTTGGGCTGGCTATGGGTATTGATAA
>JAYEFW010000012.1:1977-3394 GCA_034658795.1 Thermodesulfobacteriota bacterium | reverse complement strand
ATTCAGGCTATTACGTCTATCTTGTTGAGAGAACAAGCTCTATCGGCGGAATCATGTCCCAATTAGACAAAACCTTTCCGACCAATGACTGTTCCATGTGTATTATCTCGCCCAAACTGGTCGAAGTCGGCAGGCATATCAATATAGAATTACTCACTCTTTCAGAGGTCAAAGAGATATCAGGGGAAGAAGGAAATTTTGAGGTACAGGTAACTCAATACCCGCGTTATGTTGATATGGATAAATGTATCGCATGTGGTCTATGCGCACAAAAGTGTCCGAAAAAAGTTGACAGTGAATATGATGAAAGACTTATAAAGCGCAAGGCAATATATTTAAAATACCCGCAGGCTGTCCCTCTTAAATATGCAATTGATTCTGAGAAATGTATCTTCTTTAAAAACGGCAGGTGCAAGGCATGCGAAAAATTCTGCCCCACCGGTGCCATCAACTTTGATGACCAAAAAAAAGATTTGAGTCTCAAAGTGGGCTCAATCATCCTTGCCACCGGCGTCAGGGCTTACGATCCATCAACTCATGACATTTACGGGTATGGAAAATCTCCTAATATTGTTACCAGCCTTGAATTTGAACGAATTCTTTCAGCATCAGGTCCTTTTGGCGGACATCTCGTCAGGCCATCAGATAAAAAGGAACCAAAAAAAATTGCATGGCTGCAATGTGTTGGATCAAGAGATACCCATATAGGAGCCAGAGGCTATTGCTCGTCGGTCTGCTGTACCTACGCAATAAAAGAGGCCATGCTTGCTAAAGAACACAGCAAAAAGCCTCTGGATACAGCTATTTTTTATATGGATATACGAACTCACGGAAAAGATTTTGAAAAATATTACAACAAAGGCAGAAATGAATCAGGCATAAGATTTATAAAATCAAAAATCAGCAATATCTTTCCAGTTGGAAATACAGGCAATCAGATCATACGATACATAGACGAAAACGGCAGAAGAGTTGATGAAGAATTTGATATAGTTGTCCTCTCGGTAGGACTTGGCATAAGCAAAGAAGTAATAGAACTGGCCGGGAAATTAGGTGTTGAACTTGATCATTATAATTTTGTATCAACTACAAGCTTTGACCCTGTAAAAACCTCCGTCCCAGGAATAGCCGTATGCGGAGCCTTTGAGTCTCCGATAGACATCCCCACATCAGTCATCGAGTCAAGCGCGGCAGCAGGCATGGCAGGAATCAGCCTTTCCGAATCCCGCTGGAGCCTGACAAAAAAAGAAGAAATTCCTGAAGAAATTGATATCCGCGGAGAACCTCCAAGAATAGGGGTTTTTATCTGCAGGTGCGGAATTAACATCGCCGGAGTGGTCGATGTGCCGGCTGTAGTCGATTTTGCGAGTACCCTGCCGTATGTTGTTCATACAGAAGAAAACATGTTCAGTTGCTC
>JAYEFW010000012.1:0-1877 GCA_034658795.1 Thermodesulfobacteriota bacterium | reverse complement strand
AAGAAGTCCTTGAGCATGGTGTGACAATAATTGCATCAGGAGCCGAAGAGCTTAAGCCTGATAAGCATTTATATGGCCATGATCCTCGCGTTCTGACCGGTCTTGAATTGGACCGGAAATTTATTAAAAACGACAATTCTATCAAAAATATAAAGTCAGCTCTGTTTATCCAGTGTGTCGGCTCAAGAATAGAAGAACGTCCTTATTGTTCAAAAACATGCTGTACACATTCGATAAAAAACGCTCTGCAACTCAAAGAACTCAATCCGGAAATGGATATTTTTATTCTTTACAGAGATATGCGCACTTATGGATTGCGCGAAGACCTGTACCGAAAAGCCCGGAAAAAAGGCATCCTCTTCTTCAGATATGACGTTAATAAGGAATTAAGCGTAGATAATGACAGGAAAGACTTGCGGATAAGGTTCACTGACTCCACAATTAAACGAAAGATTGAGATAAAGCCGGATCTTCTGGTTCTTGCATCCGCCATTGTACCGCCGAAAAAAAACCCACTTGCACAAATGTTTAAGGTGACCCTTAATGATGACGGTTTTTTTATGGAAGCGCACGTTAAACTCAGGCCTGTTGATTGTGCAACAGACGGTGTATTTATTTGCGGATTAGCACATGCGCCAAAGCCGATTGATGAATCAATAGCGCAGGCGCAGGCCGCAGCAACAAGAGCTGTAACGCTGCTTGCCAAAAAAACAACAAATATGAGCGGCACGGTTGCGTATATCGATCCTTTAAACTGCAGCAGTTGCGGTGTATGCATCAATATCTGTCCCTTTTCAGCACCTGACTTTATTGAGAAAGGCCCGTTTACGGGCAAGGCGGAAATCAACCCTGTTCTCTGCAAGGGCTGCGGGCTATGCGCAGCATCATGCAGATCGGGCGCAATACATCTTAAAGGATTTGACAATAATCAGATATTTTCACAGATTTTTGCATTAGAAGAAGCAGTATAGCGGATTATTTTGCAGTTGGGAAAGGCTGACAAATAAAATGCAACGTACAAAAATGCTGAAGCATTTTTTCAGCTTAACAGCTATGAACTATTATTGCAGACTGATGGTTTCTAACCTAATAAGATAGACTAAAAAATGGAAATTCCTATACTATCAAGTTATGAAAAACTGCCCACATTGGAGAAAAGCATTCTGCAAATTCTCTCCATTGCCTATTATCAACTAAATCAAACCCAGTTAAGACAATGTCTGATACAGGCAAATATCAAAGCAGCCACTGGCGAAGTATTTGATTCCGTAACAAAGCCTGTGGGATTCAAGTTGATGCGTCCGGCACTGGATACGTTACTTGAACAGAATTTATTGGAAGGTAAAAATCGCAGTTATCTCCGAATCAATCGTCAAATTGTCGAAACCATCACGCGTCAGACAATCACTGCGAAAAAGTTCAAGCCTTATCTGAAAGCGATTCAAACTGTTCTTAATTTGCCAGAAGGAACCCTGGATACGCATTCGCGTCTTGAAGAGGATCATCTATTTGCCGCTATTCGGATTTTATTTTATCAAAAAAAAATGGATCAAATAAAAAGCCTTTATCGCAAATATAAAGATAGAATAAATCACGTCGATTCCTTGTCGGAGATATTGGGTGAAATCAGTTGTAATCCGTTTGACCCTGCCTGGGTTCAATCATTACCCGCAGATATTCACACCGACCTATTCCAAAAACCATTGATTGAAGACTTGCGTTATTGGCAAAACAAAGCTGAACACTTTGATTATATTGAGCAATTGGTATTATCGGATTCAGATAGATGTGAATGTGGTTTGCAAGCGACTGTTTTGGAAAAATGGATGTTGACCGGACAAAGCCAAAAAATAGAAAACTGGCTGAAAAAGCATCAA
>JAYEFW010000011.1:0-6302 GCA_034658795.1 Thermodesulfobacteriota bacterium | reverse complement strand
CAAAAAAGCGTTTTTTTAGGAAGGCTTGAATCAAACCGCTTTGATGAACTATCGGAAAAATGTCGTGACCTGATTGATGAAAAAACAGACAGCGTTTACCTGTTTCCTTTCTGTCAGGAGGATTTCAAGAATATAAAGGTTCTGGGGCAGGGTTTTGATAGGAAACTGGTGAATGATGAGATTCTTGCGAAGTTTTTCTGATCCGCAGATTACACAGAGATAGATATAAACATTGATGCTTGTATTATTCTACAAGATGGACTATTTTATAAAGTAAGAATATATTAATTTGAAGGACAAATATAAAATGTATGCAAAAATATCAAAGAAGGGTCAAATAACAATTCCTAAACCAATCAGGAAAAAATTAAAAATCGAAAAAGATGGCGCGGTTTTGTTTCTTGTTGAAGACAACGATGTCAAGCTAAAAGGTGTTCCCGGAGTGCAATCGGAACAATTGGCCGGGAGTCTGAAAAAATATGCAAAAAAATATGTTCCTTTGAAAGAAATAAGAAAAGAAATACAAGGTGAAATTGCTGGTGAAATTGCTAATGAAACAGCCGCAGAAGGTTTATCTAATTGATACAAACGTTATTCTCAGGTATTTATTAGGGGATCATCCCAAATTCAGCCCCAGAGCAGAGTCATTTATGAAAGACATATCTGAAGGGACAAAAAAGGCCGAGATATTTGATGTGGTTATTGTCGAATGCATCTATGTTATGGAAAAATATTATCAGATTCCCAAGAGTGAAATTTCAACAAAGTTAAGCGGAATACTGAATTTTTCCGGCATTGTAAATCCCGATAGATCAGAAATCCTCGAAGCGCTTCTAAAATACAACGACTCCAATATTGATATAGTAGATTGTATTCTTGCCGCCCATTCTTCTCCTGAAAAGGTCGTTGTTTCATTTGACAAGGACATGAAAAAATTAAAAGCGGTCAGTGAGATTTTGTAAAATTACAAGAAACTATTGGGTATCCTTCACGACAAGTCAAAAGTAGTTTACACTTTGTTGATCTTGTATTTTGGCAGTGAAATTGGAAATTGGAAAAAGTACAAAGATGTAGATGCGTTACCTAATTTCAAATTTCCAGTTTCCAGTTTCGACATCGGCATTTAATTCGATAATACACGCTTTTTCGAAAAAAGTGTAAACTAGTGAATGAAGGATGCCAACTATTGATTACAATCAAATCATTAATATCAGAAAACGTGTAAAAATATGAAAAAATCAACACTACTGCTGAATAATATCAATTTAAGACCGCCGCAGATTCATAAATTCAGAGGTTTCGTTGGAAAAGCCTTTAAAAATCATGATCTTATTCATAATCATGATTTGAAAACAGGAAAACCGATATACCGATATCCGTTAATCCAGTTCAAGCTGATAGATAAAACGCCCGCAATCATTGCTATAACGGACAAGGCTGTGAGCATTTTTTCGGAAATATTCATGAAGCTTGATAAGATTATTATTGAAGATACCGTCATCCCTGTTTTTGAAAAAGATCTAAAAGTAGAAGAAGTCGAATTCGGATATTCCGATGAAATATTTATGTATGAATTTGCTTCTCCATGGATCGGCCTGAATCAGAAGAACTTCATAAAATATAATGATGCAGGCAGGGAAGAAAAGAACGAAATATTAATAAGGGTAATGACAGGCAATATCTTATCCATGGCAAAGCATCTTGACTGCTGGCTTTCAAAAGATCAGAAGATTAAAATTGATCATAAGTTAAAAGAAATAAAAGTAAACCTTAAAGGCAAAAGCATGACAGGGTTTAACGGGATATTTAAAACCAATTTTTGTTTGCCTGATTATCTGGGGATTGGAAAATCGGTTTCGAGGGGGTTTGGGGCCGTAAGGATGGTGATATAAGAATAAGAAAATGTGGCATCTTTCAACAAGCCCCAAAAGTGGTTTACAGTTTTAGTGCTTCTCGTTCCCATGCTCCAGCGTGGGGAATGCATAAGCGAAATATTTTGAAGGGTTTTAACGCTATTAAAAGGTGAATTAAATTATGTCCGAGCTAATTTCAATTGAGGCTGTTGCCAGTAAAGTATTTTTTATCCGTGGTGTTAAGGTGATGCTGGACAGAAATCTTGCGGAGCTTTATGGGGTTGAAACAAGAGTGCTAAATCAAGCTGTCCGTAGAAATATCAAGCGTTTCCCAGAAGATTTTATGTTTGCTTTGACTCGAGATGAGATTATGAGGATATCACAAATTGTGACATCCTCTGATATTAAGTACGCAAAACAGGTTCACGCATTCACTGAGCATGGGGTTGCCATGCTGTCCGGCATTTTAAATAGTGATAGAGCCATCGCGGTTAACATTCAAATCATGAGAACCTTTACAAAGCTTCGTCACATGATTTCTGATAATGAACATTTAAAGCAAGAACTTGCTGAATTGAGGGAACAAACAGACGAACGCTTTCAAATTGTTTTTGAAACTTTGGATCAGCTTTTGACTGTAGATGTTAATGAAAAGAACAAGATCGGATTTATGGTTAAAGAAAAGGTTAGCAAATACGGAAAGAAGAGATGAGAAATAAAAGTAAACCTTAAAGGCAAAAGCATGACAGGGTTTAACGGGGATATTTAAAACTAGTTTTTGTTTACCCTGATTATCTGGGGATTGGGCAATCGGCTTCACGAGGGGTTTGGAGCAATCAGAAGAATTTTAGCATAGAAATTAAAACGGAGAGAATATGAGTTTCGCATATAAATTATGGAAGATTGGACGCATATTGACTGAAAACGAAATCATGGACTCAGTATATGATAAAGCTGAAATGGCTGAAGGTGAAGACCCTCAATTTGTAAACATTAATTTTCAAGTTTTAAACAATGAAGTTAAAGATATTTTGTATAGCAAAAATTCTATTAGCAAGGAAAAAATATTTTTTACAAAAAAAATTGGCGGGTCAGGTGATGGTATTTATTACCTATATCCAAATCTAAATATCCGAAAAGAAAACCTTAAAAAGAAGATTATACAACTTGTTAACACCTTAAAAAGTAGCATTCGGGTATATGCCAACGAACAAAACCAAAAAATTGCCGAACTGATTTTTTTAAAATTTGAAGAAATCAAAAAGTATATTGAACGGGCTGAAGTTGAGTTGGAACTAATACATCTAAAAAAACAATATGAAGAACTAAATGAAAGTTCAATACATAAAGAAGATGGGACAACCGCCCAAAAAATAGATAAAAAAATAGCTAAAAACAACGAGAAATGTACTAAACTTATAGAAACGCGTAACTTTTGGGATCATCTATTATTGAAGTTATGCCGATACCTTGTCGATTTCCCGAAAGGTAATTATTGGCTTTGGTTCTCAATAAACGGAAAAACTTTTTATGAATTAATGCCTGAAGTGTGGAGTAACTGGTATGAAAATCCAGTTTCTATTCGTGATAATTTAAAAATAGGATACGATGCTTTCACCAACAAGGTGACTGAAGTAGGCTATAAACCTGAAGTAAAAGTTTTTTCATATGATCAATATCATAAAAGTATGGAATATCGACTTAATGAAAACCTGCCACTATCTCTTGAAAGCGCTAGAAATATTAAGTTTGCATGGATGTACATACTTAATAATCTGGTTTTTTACTACAAGGGTTTAGAGTATATAATAATACCAAATCTTATTTCTGATGATGCAGGTTTATATAAAACAGTTTTAAACCGTTTTAGACGAGCTAATAAAAAATCAAGCGAAAAAAAGTCAAAACTCGAAAAATTTAATGCCCAAGAAAAAGGGTTGGAAAAAGATATTGATAAATTAAAAAAGAAAGAAAAATTAAGCAAATCAAATAATGAAAATTTGAACAAATTAGTTCAACAAAGCGAAGAAACTCTATCTAAAATAAAAGAGCTTGATACAGGTATGATAAGGGAGTTTGATGAACAGCTAAATGAAGTTGGTGACATAAAAAACTCAATTAATGTAGATTATATCTTCACTTCAATCAATAAAACCAATCTGTCATTTGAGATTAAAGGCTCAATTGAAGATGTGATACCAAGTCAAGTTCGGAATGTAGTTACTGAAATGGCAAACTATAATATAAGGGATCTGGTTAAGTTTGGTAAAAGAGATAGAAATGAAACACTGCTTCAGGATTTTTTTAACAGAGAGGAACTTTCATTTATTTTAAACAGATCTCAAAAAAACAATGGAAACAAAATTCTTCAGGAACGTTTATATATGGCAAGGTTACTGTTAACTAATACAAAAATTGAAATCGATCAATTACTGCAACGCTTTGAAACAAACAGGCTGCTTGGTTATGACAAAAAGAAACGCCTTACCAAAGACGGTATATCCGAATGGATTGAATTTTCAAAAAACTTCACTACAAATGAAAATAATATTTATAACTTTTTAAAACGGTTGGGCAAAATAAAGGGGTAATAATTATGGAGCAGGAAAGTGTTAATTTTGTGTCATATTTAAAAAAACGACAGGAAGATGACGAAATTAATTATTTTAGCAATCCAGCTATTAAAAAAGCATATTTTATCGGAGGATACGCAAAAGCCGTTATACTGAGTTCCTATATGTCAGAAGTAAGTAGAAAAAATAAAACCTTCAAAAACTGGCTGTCGAATCAGATTATTAATTACAGGAATCTTGATCGGATTTTTGAAATGGCTTTCAGGTTTGAGCAGAAATTAAAACTTAAGCTCAGGAATGATTCTGAAGTAAGAAAACTTGCGCATGAAACACCTGCATCAAAACCACCAGGCATTTCAAGTGCACAGATATCGTTTGCCTTTGTTGCCGGCTTTGATGATTACGGGAAATTTGTCACGGAAAATAAAATAGAAAAAAATACAACCAAAAAGGAGACAAAATAATGGATAATCTTGCAAAACAGAGTGAAATTCTTTTTATGTGGGATGCCAGAATGTGCAACCCAAATGGCGATATGGGGGCTGATAATTCACCGCGATTCGATGATGTTGATGAAAAAGCTATTGTAAGTGATGTCAGGGTAAAAAGAACTGTGAGAGATGACCTTCAATATAGAAAAGGAGAAACTATATATATTAATAATGAAGAGATACTTTCCAAAGGTTTGAAAGCCGAGGAACGTTTTTCACAACTGAAAGATGCTAATTCTGGGGAAAATGATAAAGGTGTTTTTCTTACATGTATCGATAACAGGCTTTTTGGAGGCGTTGCCCCTAAAAGCGATATCCAGCTTGTTGGTGCTGTACAGTTCTGCTGGGCAAAATCGCTTAATAAGACTGAAACAGTTTTAAAACCCGGGACAGGTGCTTTTGCAACAAAGGGAGCTGACGGTGAAACAAAGTTTAAAAAAACGTTCAGGGCTGACAATTATATTCCATATGGACTTTTTGCGATGTATGGAAGTGTAAACAGATTACAGGCGATGAACGATAATACAACTGAGGATGATATTATAAATATGCTTGATTCCTTGTGGTATGGAACAAAGTTCCTAAATACAAGAAGCAAACAGGGACAAAAACCCCGCTTTCTTCTCAGGATAATTTACAAAGAAGAGAGTAAATATTTTATCGGCCTTTTGGATGAATTCGTATGTTTAAACAATCAGGAGAATAGTAGAAATATCAGGGGAATCGAAGAGGGGGATATTAAATTTGATAAACTCGTTGCGGCTATATCAAAAGCTAAAAATCAAATAGAAAAGGTCATGATAGTACTGGATGAGTCATTAGAAAAATATAGAAATGTTTTAGGAAAAATCGAACATGTCGAATTCATAGATGAAATAAACATTATGGAAAAAGAGAGATAGGCTATGTTTGGATTTAAATTATGGGGCAGATTTGGTTCATTCAGAGATCCAATAACTATAACTCAGAATATGACTTTCAGTATCCCTCCCAAAACAACAGTGGGAGGGATGTTAGCGTCAATTCTGGGCATTGATTATAATGAATATTTTAATGATAATGAATATTTTGATTTTGGTTACTCTCTGGTTCTCAAAAATCCGGTACGCAAAAAGAGTTTTTCCCAGAATTATATAATGGATTATACAAAAACCTCAGCAATCAGATTTAATTTAATGCTGACAATCAGGGACAACAAACATGAGGTGATGTTGTACGAAAATCAGAAAAAAGAACTGGCATCAAAAGAAACTCGCACTAAAACGGAAGAAGGAAAATTAAACGGTCTGGATAAGAAGATTGAAATAGCGAAAAAAAACGTGAGCAAAGCAATCAATAATTGGCGTGAAAAAAGTTCGGGAAGATTTGCAAAAGCAAAGCCTATA
>JAYEFW010000010.1:0-6383 GCA_034658795.1 Thermodesulfobacteriota bacterium | reverse complement strand
TGAAATTCAGACATTCGGCCTCAATTGGAAGAAATTCATTAGCAAATGTTGTTTTTCCTGCACCATTAGGTCCAGCTATGATATAGCATTGTTTTTTCAACGTACTATGTCCCTATTTTCACCGAACAATTTAAATGTTAAGAAATAAATCAACGATATTAGCTATCCAAACATCATTTCTTGATTTCCATCGTATATGAATATGACCTTATTTTGAGAGCGTTCACGGAACGTTGAAATTAGAAATTGGAAATTTGGCCTTCATGCTTTTGTACTGTTCTTCCCAATTTCCAATTTCAAGTTTCAAGCCGTGAACGGCTGCCTTATTTTTCATGAAAAAGCAAAAAAACTGTTAGACCAGGCAAGCGACGTCATGAGAAGTACGGGTTAATGCTTGAAACTCCTCTGCCCGGTATAAACCATTGTGGCATCTGCCTCGTTGCAGGCATCGATTGACTGATAATCATTATTTGACCCGCCCGGCTGAATCACGGCAGAAACACCTTCACTTAGCCCCACATCAACACCATCCCTGAATGGGAAAAATGCATCACTAACCATTGCAGAACCGATCAGTCCGCCCTTTTCACTTGCAACTCTGTTATCAATCTCTTGCTTTTTATCTTTATCGTTTAATTCATTATAAGGAATTTGATACATCTCAAAGCAATAACGGTCAGCAAGCTTTCGATATGCTTTATCCCGTGCTATCTCGGCAACTCCTACCCTGTCCTGTTCTCCTGTGCCAATACCAACTGTAACCAGGTCTTTTACATAAATAACAGAATTTGATGTAACTCCTGACTCAACCAGCCATCCAAACAGCATATCATTATATTCTTTCTCAGTTGGCTCCCGATTAATCCTGTAATTCTTCCCTTTGTATTCACACTCGGCTGTATTAAGATCATCTTTCGACCTGGCAGCGGGCACAAAAGACCATTGGGCGACAATACCTCCATCAATCAGGCTTTTGAATTCTACAAATCTCTGCCCGACAAAATCCGTCAATCTGTCTATATTGCCTATCCTTATAACTCTGAGATTTTTCTTCTTTGCAAAAATATCCATAACCCCTTCTTCAAAATCAGGGGCAACTACAACTTCAGAATATTGTCTGTTAATTGTTTCAGCCGTCGCTCTGTCAATAGCTCTGTTTACAGTGATACAACCTCCAAATGCAGCGATTCTGTCTGCCATGTTTGCCTTGATATAAGCATGCTCAAGTGTATCAGCCTGGGCTACTCCGCATGGATTGTTGTGCTTTACAATTACCACGGTAGGTTTGTCTTTAAAGTATCTCAGGATATTAAGGGAATTGTCGGCATCAGTTAAATTTGTCTTGCCCGGATGCTTGCCTGACTGCAAAAGCTCAATATCTGATGCCAGATACCGGCCCGGCTGTATGATTTCTGTTTCTCCAAGAATCAGGTTTCCATTAACAAGCTTGTAAAGAGCAGCCTCCTGTCCTGGATTTTCGCCGTATCTTAAACCTTTTTCAACATTATCTATAGTCCAGGTAACTTTTTCATAAAAAAGAGTCTGCCTTTTATCCTTGTCCGTAAAGCTGATTTCCATATTCGGCGTAAAATGGTCATCCATGATTGTCTTGTACATTTTTTTCAGATCTTCAGCCATATTTTATCTCCTTAATTTGTAATAGTTCGGCCACAAAGGCTCTAAGACACTAAGATTATATTTTTTTTGAGTAACTCCTAATAACAGCTTTTTACATCGTTGGATGATTTAGAACCAAAAAAATCTGCAATAGTGCGGTCATAAACTGCCGTGTGCGCAAAAGCCTTTTGCGCCAGATTAAAACGAAGTTCAAGAGAGGTCTTGCCGTCATTTGCTTTCATTTCAGAAATGATTTTTTCATAATCCAATGGATCAACAACAGATGCAACCCGCAAAAAATTCTTTGCTGATGCCCTTATCATACAGGGTCCGCCTATATCAATATTACCCCTGGCCTGCTCAACCGTTACTCCTTGTTTTGCAATAGTCTCTTTAAAAGGATACAGATTGCAAACAACCATATCAATAGGCACAGAACCGGTCCTGCTTAAGTCCTCTTTGTGGGCATCATTATAAGTCTCAGTAAGCAGTCCAAGATATATCTTAAAATCCAGTGTTTTAACAAGCCCTCCCTGGGTTTCCGGCTGGCCTGTATAATCAGAAACCTGGGTCAGGCATGATGAAGCTTTCTCCCCGAGTATCTCTTTTATCCTGCCGAATGTGCCGCCTGTAGAAAAAATTTTTGCATCGGGATTGATCTCAAGAAGTTGAGGTATCAACTTATCAAGCCCCTGTTTGTCTGATACACTTACAAGCAAATGCTTTACCTTTACATACTCATCAATTTTTTCAACAACATTAATGCTCATAATAACTACCTATCCCCTTCATATTCTTCTAAAAAACGTTTAAAAAAACGCTCCATGAAATCATGGCGCTCTTCTGCCATTTTTCGACCCTCTTTTGTCTGGATTCTGTCCTTAATCCTGGAAAGCTTTATCATAAATTCTCTGTAACCAGTATCATCCTTTGAGTAAGGCCTGGAGTCTTCTATGCTAACCTCAGGGCTGTGTAACCTTGCACCAATCTCACCTGCAAATAAAAAAGCTCTTGCCACACCGACAGCGCCAATTGCATCAAGCTTGTCTGCATCAAATAAAACTTTTGCCTCCACTGTCTTTGGCGCATGATTTCCACGAAATCTATGGGATCTTATACAATGAATAACATTTTCTTTCCGGCTTTCTGAAAGGGGAAGATCCTTTATAATAGGCCATGCCATCTGCGCGCCTTTTTCAGCATGGCAAACCGCACCAGCAGATGCATCCTGAAAACATCTTCCAATATCATGCAAATAGGTTGCAATAAGCAATACATCCATGTCAGATCCTTCTGCTGCTCCAATATGCTTGCTTAACATACATACCCGTTTGGTATGATCCCAATCGTGGCTGCCATTTGCGCCATCAAACATTTTTTTTGCAAGTAATTTTATATTCTCGACAAAAAAACTTGAGGCAGCCTGACACCTATCATTAATTTCCGATTTAATCCTTTTTGTTGACATAGTTATAGTTTCACAACAATTCTCATTATGGAATAATTTTTGCTTATCAAAAAAAATGGAATACCACGAAGCACACGAAGATCACGAAGAAATAAGAAAATAACAAGATCTACTTCGCGTTCTTCGTGTGCTTCGTGGTGAATAACAGGCTATAATTAGAATTGCTGATAGTTTCAAAGAACGCTTTATTTTTAATATTGATTATGATATCAATTCCATCTATCAGAATTTTTCTAAACTTATATTTCAAAACCATTTGCATTTGAATATTTTTACTGAAAATATTAAGCGAAAAGCAATATATATGCAAATAAAATTTGCTATCCTGTCCCTTGCTGAAACTCCGAAGCTGTTTTATTAAATTTTCACCTGAAATTACCAAAAAGTTTACTGATGAGGTAATCGCCATGCCAAGCTGGAAATGCAGTAATTGCGGATATTCATTAGAAGCTGAAACTCCGCCCGAACAATGCCCATCATGCAAAAAAAAATGCGAATTTCTGGACACCACCTGTTATACGCCTGATTGCAAATCTGAAGGTGTTGATAAGAGAATCGGTTAAAGGAACTATGCTGGCGCTTGGATTACAGGGAAGCCCTCGAAAAAACGGCAATACAAGTTATCTGCTTTCAGCTTTCATGAATGAATTGAAAAAATCGGGGGCGCAGATAAAAGTCATTGAGGCGGATAAAAAAAATATTATCCCTTGTAAAGAATATTCCGTCTGTGAAAAAAAAGGATTTTGTCCAATCAATGATGACATGAACCCTGAAATTTATCCTCTGCTACGCCAGGCCGATGTTATAGTTGTCGCCACCCCTATCTTTTTCTATAGCGCTCCTGCACAACTGAAAGCGCTCATAGACAGAAGCCAGGCGCTTTGGGCAAGAAAATACAGGTTAAAGTTGAATGACCCAAACAGGAAATGGCGGCGCGGATTTCTTCTTTCTCTTGGAGCTACAAAAGGGAAAAATCTCTTTGAAGGCCTTCATCTTACAATTAAATATTTTTTTGATGCAATCGGTGCAAGCCTGGAAGGAAGCCTGACATACAGACAGATTGAAAATTCGGGAGATATGGAAAAACATCCTTCTGTCCTAAATGATGTAAAAGAAAAAGCAAGCCATCTTATAAAACCGTTTCTCGGAAGAAAAAAAATTCTATTTGCCTGCCGGGAAAATGCCTGCCGCAGTCAGATAGCCAGTGCTTTTGCCCAGCACCTTGCTGGCGATAAATTTGAAGTTATAAGCGGAGGAAGCAGTCCTGCCGGTAAAATCAATCCATTAATGGTCGAAGCAATGAGCGAAAAGGGGCTGGATATGGCCTTCCGTAAACCAAAATCAATTGAAAAGGCAGTTGCTGAAGTAAAACCGGATATTATTATTACTATGGGTTGCGGTGAGGAATGTGCTTTTATGCCCGGGGTTAAAATAGAGGACTGGAAGCTGCCTGATCCAACAGGAAAACCAATTGATTTTATGCGTAATATCAGGGATGAAATCGAAAACAGAGTTGTTGGCCTGATAAAAGATTTTGGTAGCCGTTCACGGCTTGAAACTTGAAATTGGAAATTAGGGAGAAATTAAAATAGAATTTCCTTACCACTCAGATAAGCTGTGAAAGAAATGATCTGCCGGCAACTCTAACCGGATCAGATGTCAAGACCATTACACGATATCCCGCGTATTAACATCCGATTGCTCTGTAAAAATCCGCGAGTAGTGAAGGTCAAATGGTATGAGCACTGTGGTAAAAATATCGCTTAAAATTAAAGAAGTGTCTGTCAATGATGAGAGCATTACGGCCTATCTGATGGACGGCAGGGTGATTAGTGTTCCTTTGAAGTGGTCATGGCGGTTGGTTGAGGCGACACCTGAACAACGCACCCATTTTGAGATGATTGGCGACGGACACGGCGTCCATTGGCCGGATATTGATGAAGATATTAGCGCAGAAGGGATGTTGTATGGAGTTCCTGCATTTCGTCCCAAACATCACACGCGACCATCTCATAATACAAAAGACAGTGTCTATGCTTAGGAATGGAGCATAGATGCCTATAGACTTCCAGATAATTAATTTCACTGTGTTATCAGTCGTCGACGTATAACTAATACGCCTTCCTCCTTCTGGCCTTGTGAAATTAATTATCTGGAAGTCTATATTTCATGGACGTTTCATGATGTTTTCACAGCCAAATGAAACAAATCAACGATTAATGAGATACAAATAGTGTAACGCTATTATTGACCCACCTCATCATGGAAAGCACATAAATACCCTTAAAAATTAGAGATATGTTTACATATAGACTTTCAGATGATTCATTTCACAAGGCTATAAGAAAAAATCTGAGTAAGTTGTGCTGATGTGTACGTCGTATAGTATTTTGACTGATAACGCAGTGAAATTATTTATCTGAAAGTCTATATCTCTCCCACCCTTCACCTGATCCATATAATTTTACCATCACATCCCCAAATCACCGGCAAATCTTTTTGCCATGATCATTCTGCTTATTCCTGCGCATAAACTGGGTCACTAATTGTTGGCCTAAGTGGGTCAGATATTTTTAGCGCCCAAGGTTGGCAGGTGTTGGATGAATCCCCCATACGGCATGGTTATTGGTGATTGGATGAAAAAGGCGTATGAGTCAGCATTGGGTGGCGCTCTTGTCGTGTGTCTTGTACCTGCCAGAACCGATACAAAATGGTGGCACAATTATGCCATGAAAGGCGAAATTCAGTTTTTACAAGGCAGGTTGAAATTCGGTGGAGCTAAAAACAGCGCCCCTTTCCCTTCTGCAATAGTTATTTTCAGACCGTCAAAAGTATGTCTGTCTATGTCGTTTTGAGCGGACGGCAAAAAACCGCTGCCCATCAGCTTAACGTGTGTGCGGATTTTGTTACAAGCCATCTATTCTCCATATGGATGATGTTGCAGACTTAAAAAATGTCACAATTTGAAACCCTTCGCGATTGCCGATCTTACCGCGTCTTCTGCCCTATATTTTTTGTTAAAAGGATAAAATTTGTTGATTTTTTGGGCTGGATGCATTTTTAGGAAGGATAGTCCGAGTCTCACATTTTCTTATTATAATAATCAAGGTTTGACCCCAGATTCAGATTCTGATAACCAATGATGGGGGATATTTTCAAGCTATTTCCCCGAGCTGAAGATAATTACCGCCAGTCAACAATGTCCCGTTGCCTTGGACTACAAGAAATTAGATTGATTTTTTAATTGTATTTTGAAATAAGATAAGAAAAATTAAATGAGGAGAATTAAATTCCCACA
>JAYEFW010000009.1:15878-22518 GCA_034658795.1 Thermodesulfobacteriota bacterium | reverse complement strand
GTAATTCCCATGTTTTGAAACGTTTTTCTGGAGATCTTATTTATCTTATCCAATGGCCATTCAGGGTAGGCAAATCGCAAATTGCGCCTTGCAATTCTCCTGTGACGCGCATCAAGCAGGTATGCAATACTTCCTAATATATTTCCCGTTTTGACAATATAATTCCTGGGTATAGATACAATGAATTTTTTTATTGAGCCTGAAAGGCCTTTGGATTTAGACATTTTATGAAGCCATCACCATTTATTACTAAAGTATAGAATTTGCCGCATCCAGTACTTGCTCTACGCTTATCTGCTTCATGCAGTCGATTGTACTGCACTGTCGCTTAAAGCAGGGACTGCATTCCACGCCTGATCTCAGAATTTTATGTTCTGATCCGAAGGGTCCGGTTCTCCATGGAGCTGTCGGCCCGAAAAGAGCTATTACAGGTGTACCAACTGCTGCCGCCATATGCATTGGGCCGGTATCTGTTGATATAACAAACCTTGTTTTTTCATAAAGTGCAGCAAGTGTTTTCAGCGTTGTTTTACCTGCAAGATTTACTGCTCTTTTACTCATAAAAGACATTATATCTTCCATTGTGCTTTTATCTGATTGACTTCCGGTAAAAATGACGCTTGCATTATATTTTTTAATCAATCTGTCGGCAAGCAAAGCGAACTTTCGATTATCCCATAGCTTTGTTTCCCATTTTGCAACCGGGTTTATCGCTACAAGCAGTTCAGAACTTTTAATTCCGTGGCGTAACAAAATAGAATCTATAAATTTGCGGGTATGATCGGAAACAGGAATTTTATATTCAATCTCTTTTGACTTGATTCCCAAAGCATTAATAAGCATCAGATTCCTTAAAAGAGCGTGGTTATCCATATTTACAGGAGGAATACGCTCGTTTAAAAAAATGTAGCTATGCTCCATGTGCTCCATGCCCTTATCAAAACCTGTTTTCCGCTTTCCTTTGGCTAATGCTATAAGAATACCGCTTTTCAGCAATCCTTGAAAATCAATTATCAGATCGTATTCCGTATCTCTCAGCTTTTTTATAAATTGATACGCTTCTTTAATATTTTTCAGGCAGGATGGCCCGAAAACTTTTTTTATCCATTGCTTTCTTTTTGAAATAATAACACGATTTAGGGCTTCATGTCCTACAACAAGACTGGAAGCAGCTTCCTCAACCAGCCACGTTATATGTGCATCAGGATAGTGTTTTCTGATTGCGTTAAGCGAGGGCAGCGTATGTATAACATCTCCAATAGCGCTCAATTTAACGATAAGTATTTTCATATGTTAATTACTTCAGTTTTCCATTAAAAGTTTTACAGCAGCAGCATATACCATATCGACAGTAATCTTTTTCATGCACCTGTGGTCTATAGGACAGTCTGGTTTCAGACAAGGGCTGCAAGGCTCCGGGACCCTTATAATCCGGCTTTTTGGACTACTGGGACTGGTTGTTACATGGTCGGTAGAACCAAATATCGCAATCTGCGGAGTATCAAGGGCTGCCGCAACATGCATCAAACCTGAATCATTTGTAATAAAAAGTTGACACCTCTCAATTAATGCTACAGCTTCACGAAGGCTGGTTTTGCCGCAAAAGTTGACGCAACGGTTTCCCATTAATTCAGAGATATAGTCTCCCAGTGCCTTTTCGCCAGGTCCTCCGAATATAGCAATTTCGGCTCCGCTGTATTTTTGCAGCTTAATACTCAGTGCGGCATACCGTTCAGGAAACCACCGCTTTGCAGATCCAAAAACAGCACCGGGGTTTATTCCGATAAGTCTGTTTTTTCCTGTAATACCGTGTTTTGCTAATATTTTTTCAGCATGTTTACGCTCTTCGTCTGTTACAACAAGAGTTAGTCGCCTTCCGTCTGATTTTAGTGAAGCGCCTTCAAGAATTCCAAGATAGTAATCAATTTGATGTACACTTTTTAAGGCTGGCTTTAGACAAATACAATGTGTAAGTAATAGACTTCTTGCATCAGTGTTATAGCCGAGTCTGTTTGGAATTCCTGCTAAAACAGCTATCAGTGCGGCTTCAAAAGCATTTTGAAGAAGAATGGCAAGATCAAACTTTTCTTTTCGCAGTTCCTTGCTCAACCTAAGTATGCCGGACAGGCCTTTATGTTTTCCCGCAGCATCGTAAATCAAGATATTATCAATATAATGATTGTTGTAAAAAATTGGGGCAACCCAGGGTTTTGCGAGAAGGCTTATCTTTGCTCCAGGGAAGTTTTTGCGCACAGCTCTGATTGCCGGTGTTGTTATTACAGCATCTCCAACCCAGTTGGTGCAACGAATTAGTATGCGCTTTATTTGTTTAGAACGAAGAGATTTCATTAGACTGTATTATTTATTTCCAAGTCCCTTAAGTCTGTTTTTTATAAAGAGATTGAACTCATTAGTATAATTTTCAAATGATATCTTTATGCCCACAACCACAAGGTCAATCGGCCATGTGATTCTGTTTGCAATTCTGGCATAGTCCTTTTCCGTTGTAATAATAAAGTCTGCATTAGATTCTTTTGCTGATTGTAATATCTTGTTAAGATCTCTGTCCGTGTACCTGTGATGGTCTGTAAATTCTGAACAACTCGTTACCTTACAGTTAAACCCTTTTACTGTATTGTAAAAATCTATATTTCTTGCGATTCCTGAAAAAACAAATGCTGGGCGCCCACGCAAGAATTCAAAACCCTGTGTGCACGAATTTCCATAAATTCGTTGAGATGAAACAGCTCCGCCTTTGACGACTTCATATATATATGGAACATGTATGGCCTTAAAAATTGGCTTGCCACTGGCATAACTTTTTAATTTGACAGAATTATACGTACTTTCCGGCTCTTTAGCAACATCCGACCTTGTTAGAATAAATGCATCACTACGCATCAGGGCTGAAAGCGGTTCCCTGAGTGTGCCTCTTGGTAAAAGCTGATGATTGCCGAAAGGGCAACTATTGTCAAGTAGCACCAGGTTAATGTCACGCTTGAGCTGGAGGTGCTGGGAAGCATCGTCAAGCACAATAACGTCCGGCTTAAAACTATTTAAAGCCGTCATGCCCGCATTAAACCGGTTTTTACCCACAACAACAGGTATGCTTTTCAGCCGGTTGGCTATCATAAATGGCTCGTCACCTGATTCGTCAGCTTCCATGAATATCGTTTTCCCATCACTGACAACTCCTCCGGTTTTTTCCGCAACCCCTTTATATCCCCTGCTGATTACTACTACTTTGTAACCTAAGCGTTTTACCAGCTCGGCAACATGAATAGTCATTGGAGTCTTGCCTGTGCCTCCAACTGTAATATTTCCAATTGATATTACTACACAGGGAAGTTTTTTTGACCTTAACACACCTCTGTTATAAAAAGCTTCTCTGGTTTTAACGGCGCTGCCGTAAATAAGGGAAAGCATGAATAAAAAAGACTCGAAAGAAATAAGACCAGCTTTCCTTTTACTGGTCATAATGCTTTCGATTTTTTTTAAAATATTGTTCATAAGTTAGTTCCTGTCCGAAAAGTATTTTTTTAATGCCGGCAATAGTTTCAGCTTATTTGCCGATGTAAAGATTTGTGAAAAAGCTATTAGCCATTAGCGGTTAGCTTTTAGCTAAAGGCTAACTGCTAAAAATCTTTTTCTCGTTCCTATGCTCCAGCGTGGGAATGCATACCATTTAAATTGCCCACTTCCTCAGGTTAATTTCATTGCGAAGCTATCTTAATTGGCATTCTATAACTTTTAGAGTTTTTTCAACAGCCCCCTTATTGGCGTTAAAGACACTAAATGCTTTTTCTCCCATATTCCGGGCTTTATCGCTATCACTGAGGATCTCCGCTATTCTTTCATAGAGGCTCTCTGCATTTTCTACCTGGACAGCTCCGCCTGAATCTACAAGCATTTGCGATATATGTGCAAAAGCGCTCATATCTTGTCCAAATATTATTGGTTTGGAAAAGGCAGAAGGTTCAAGCGGATTGTGGCCGCCTATATCTACAAGGCTTCCGCCTACAAAAGCCACATCTGCAATTGCATAAAGCCTCCTTAAAATTCCTATAACATCAACAACAATTACATCAAATTTTTCATCTTTATCTATATTTTCGAAGTCTTTCATAAGAATTGAAAGAAATCCGGCGGATTTACATAATTTGAGTACAGACCTTGAACGTTTTGGATTCCTCGGGACAACAACAAGAACAGTATCAGCAAAGTCTTTTCTGATCCTTGAGAAAGCATCAATAAGTATTGATTCTTCGCCTTTGTGAGTACTTCCAGCCATTAAAATTTTTTTAACCGGCTGATAAATATGCATAGATTGTTTTAATATTTCAATTTCCTTTTCTGAAACAGGATCATATGGCTGATCGAATTTAATGTTTCCTGTTATTGATATCATGTTTGAAGGGATACCAAGAAACATGAAGCGCCTGGCATCTTCAATGGACTGGGTGCATATTTTTGCAAAAAACAAAAATAATTTATTAAAAATAAATGAAAAACGTTTATATCCCTTAAAAGATCTATTAGAAAGCCTGGCATTGATCAGGACAACGGGTATATGGCGTTTTTTCATCTCAAATAGAAAATTTGGCCAGATATCTGACTCAACAATAATAACTATGGCTGGATCTATTTTTCCGGTAATATATTTTACTGAAAACAGTAGATCAAAAGGAAAGAAAAATATTGAATCCACATTTTTTTTAAAAAGCTTGTTCGCAATTTCAAAGCCTGTTTTGGTTGAAGCTGAGAAAACGATTCTTTTATTTTTGAAATGTTTTTTCAACTTCATGACAAGAGGAACAGAAGAAAGAACTTCTCCAACAGATAACGCATGTATCCATATCGGCCGGTCCCTTTTGAATAGTATGTTTTCTGAAAGCCTCTTTACCCCCAGTCTTTGGAGAAAAGTTTTTCGCCTTTTTTCAGACAAAAGAATAATCGGAATTATCAGGGGAATGCCGACGGTGATTCCTATTGTAAGTATAATATTATACAGAGTGATCATTCATAAACCCAAAGGTAACAGTTTACGGTTTACAGTTAACGGTTTTACGTTTTGATCAACCGTAAACCGTGAACCTGAGTAGGCACATCAGTCGGCGTTGAGTAAAATAACTATCCCGATACATGAGAAAATCAGATTTGCAGACCAGGCAGCAATTAGAGGGGGAAGCATTTCTCCATATCCAAGCGACACGCAGAAACTATGAAGAATCCAGTAAAGAAACGCAACGCCTATACCACATGCCACATTAACAGGCAGTCCTTCCTTGATTTTTCTTTTAAAAGCTATTCCAGCTCCTATCAAGCATACAATTAGACAGACAAGGGGAAAAGCAATCTTGGCACAAAGATCCACCCTGTAAATTGTAGCCTCGTATCCTTCAGCCTCAACCTTTTTGATATAGTTAAAAAGTTCGTTAAAGCTCATTTCTTCAGACTTTTTAATTATCCTCTTTAAATCCTCTGGCAGAAAATATAGCTTTTCAACTTTTTCTTTATGTAATTTTATCCTGTACTGATTGTTTGCCTGGTTTAAATTTTGCTCAATAATTTCATATAAGAACCATTGTCCGTCTTTGAATAAGCCTTTTTTTGCATCGATCCTTTTTACAAGCCTGAAGTCATAATCAAAAGCATTAATACTTATTCCAAAAATAGCTTTTTCTGCAGGGTTGTAATAAGTTATGTGTGTTATTAAGCGGTCGCCCTTGATCCAGATATTTTTTTCCTTAGAAATAACAGCCGATTCTTTTTTTACCTCTTTCAGCCATATTTCATTTGCCCTTCCCATAGTTATCGGCACTATTACCTCTGAAATGAAAAAGAGCAATAAACTGAGTATAAGGCCAATTATAAAAATCGGCTTTAAAAGGTAATAGATAGTTACACCACTGCTTTTAAGAGCAATCAGCTCATTATTTTTAGTCATCAGCCCAAAGACAATTATAACTGACAGCAGAATACAAACAGGTATTATCTGGGCGATTATAAAGGGAATTTTGAAGATAAGAAAGACAAAGATTCTTGAAAAAGGGAGCCCTGCTTCCATAAAGTTGTCAATCTTTTCAAAAAAATCAACTGATAGATATATGCTTATGACCGCAGCCAGTACAAAAAACAGGCATTTGAAAATTTCTCCAGTCAAGTATTTATGGATAATAGACATAAAGCAATTGTAAGTGCTTGCGGTTGGGGGTGCAATACAAAAAAGCAACATAAATTATATCAAGTAATCGTTGAACCCGTCCAATGTCGAATGTCGAACAAGGAATGTCGAATTACGAAGGAAGGTACTTAATAATTTAAAAAAACATCCACACTTCGACATTCAATATTCCCTGTTCGACATTCATTATTCAATTGGCGCTTCCTGGCACCGAAATGGTCACGTTTTGTTCTATGTCACTTTTTTGTATTGCACCCTTGCTGTTACCGGTTACAAGTTAAGGTGTGCGCCTCCGGCGCTGCCGATTAAACAAATTAAGAAACGAATTGATCATTACAGGACGGTCATTAGCCGTTCTTACAAATAGATAAAGCCCTATTCCTCCGATTACAATATTCGGCATCCACATTCCTATTAACGGTGGATAAACACCAGTCTCGCCGAAAACCCATCCTG
>JAYEFW010000009.1:8199-15778 GCA_034658795.1 Thermodesulfobacteriota bacterium | reverse complement strand
ACGATCATATTTGTAATATCGAGTATCTCGGTCAGCAGAAAAATAAAGTTGAAAAACAAAAGATTGATGACAAAAGGAGGGATCATCTCTTTGAAAATATATTTATATATAATAGAGTTGATTTTCAAAAGTATTTCTAAGTTGTTATGCTATTTTTTTGTTGTTGAACTGGGACTGATAGAGTTTGTAATATTCTCCTTTAAGAGAAATCAGCTCTTCATGTTTTCCCTCTTCCACAATCTTGCCTTTAATTATAACAACTATTCTGTTTGCATAACCAATAGTTGAAAGCCTGTGGGCAATAACAAAGGTAGTTCTTCCCTTCATAAGATTTTCAAGCGCTTTCTGGACAAGCATTTCAGATTCGGTATCCAGAGAAGAAGTCGCTTCATCAAGTATTAATATCGGAGCGTCCTTTAAAAGAGCACGTGCTATGCATATACGCTGCTTTTCTCCGCCTGAAAGACGACTTCCAAGTTCTCCGATTTTTGTGTCAAATTTGTCAGGAAAACTCTGGATAAAATCATATGCATATGCAGCTTTTGCAGCTCTTTCTATATCTTCATTCAAGGCATTTCGATCGCCATAAGCTATATTATCCCTGATGGTATCATTAAAAAGTATGGGCTCCTGTGTAACCATTGCTATCTGTTTTCGAAGAGAAAAAATTGAAGTTTGCCTGATATCAGTGCTGTCTATAAGGACAGATCCTTCGCTTACGTCATAGAATCTGGGTATAAGATTAACAAGAGAGGTTTTTCCTCCTCCGCTCATTCCAACCAGAGCCAGAATTTCTCCGGGCCGTACATCCAGGTTAATATTTTTTAATACCATTTGATCGTTGTATTTAAAGAAGACATTGCGGAAAGTTACTCTGTGGGACCCGGATTCTATTACAAAAGGACTTTTTTGTTCTATTATGTCAGATTCCTTCTCAAGAATATCATAGATTCTGTCAGTAGCGGCAAGACCTTGCTGTACTACATTGTTAAGCTTGCTCAGTTTTTTTACCGGGCCGTAAAGCATGAGGACCGCACCCATGAAAGAGAAAAAGGTTCCGGGTGAAGAGGTACCTGCAATAACTTGGGAACCACCATACCATATAACAAATGCAATTCCGATGCCTCCAAGAAATTCCATTACCGGTGAAGAAAGCGCCTTGGCTGCAACAGCTTTCAGCTCAAGTTTGAAAAGGTTGAGTGTTTCTTTAAAAAAACGATGCTTTTCATATTCCTCCATTCCGAATGCTTTAACTATCTTATTTCCTGCAAATGTTTCGTGAAGAAAAGAAGTCAGCTCGGCCATGGATTCCTGGGTTCCGGTGGTTACCTTGCGAACACGCCTCCCCAGCGACACAATAGGGAAGAACGCAACAGGTAATACTATAAAAGCAAACAATGCCATCTTCCAGTCTCTGTAAAATATTACTGTTGTTAAACCAATTATGGTAAAGCAGTCCCTCAGGGACCCTGTAACAGCAGTTGAAACCATGGTCTTTATGATATTAACGTCATTGGTAATGCGGGAGATCAGAACACCTGTTTTTTCTTTGTGAAAAAAGGAGAGCGGAAGATCCTGAATTTTGCCATAGAGATTGTTTCTAAGGCGCCTTATTATATCCTGCCCTACATAATTCATAAGATATTCCTGGCCGTACATTGCACTACCGAGCGAAAAGTATATAATGATAACGGCAAAAGGAATAAGCTTAAGCATAGCTATATCTTTGTTGATAAATATATCATCAACTACAGGTTTTATCAGAAATGGTATAGCTGAATTTGCAGCAGCCATTACAAGCATGCATAACATCGCCAGAAAAAGCTTAAACCAACTGTCTTTTATAAGCGAGAGCAACTGCTTGTGTCTGTCTTTTATAATTATGCGTTTTGATTTTTGTTTCATGAATTTACACGTTAAAATAGCTGTCAGCCTTCAGGGTAAGACAGTTCAGTTCTTTTTCAAGGAGATTCCGGTATCTCATTAACTCGTCTTTGCCGGCATCCTTGGGGACATAGAAAGGTTTGCCATAGATACCCAGGCATTTTGTAAAAGGATACGGAAGAATAAAACGGTCCCAGCTTGCAAAAACCTTGATTTTCTTTGCGCTGTAGCTAAAAGGCAAAATAGGATATCCGGTCTCTCTTGCCAGAATAATTATTCCTAATTTTACTTTGAATTTTGGCCCCTGGGGTCCATCCGGTATAATTAAGCCTGGTCTTTGTTTTTCTTTAATATTCTTGATCAGCCCTGATAATGCTTTAATTCCACCTCTTGTTGTTGAACCACGAAAAGCTTCGTGTCCTTGTCTCTTAAGTATCCTTGCCACAAATTCACCATCTTCTGAACCGCTTACCATAGCGGTTCCAGCCAATCCCCTGCACAGATAGTTCAGAAGCAGAAGTCTTGAGTGCCATGCTGCATAGATGAATTTTTTTGAGTTAAAAATGTGCCTTACTTTCTCAAATCCTCTCAATTCTATCTTCATTGTATAAAATAGAATATCAATTAAAAACTTGCCAAAAATACCGACAAGTTGCCATTTGATTTCAGTAAATTTATTTTTCTGCTTTATTCTTTTAATATTTTTTCTCCATCATATTTAGAGCTATTTCAGCTACCCGCTCTGATGCACCCGATCCGCCCAGCATGTCTCTTATTTCAAAAAGCTTTTTTCTCAGCTTTTGCAGCCCTTTTGCGTCTTTTAACATATTAAATGCAGTATTAGCTATATTTTCAGGGGATGCTTCATCCTGTAATAATTCCGGGACAATATTTTTTCCTGCAATAAGGTTTACAAGACCGAAATTTTTAACCTTTACCATTAATTTGCCTAACCAGTAGCTTAGAGGAGATACCTTGTAAATTATTACTGTCGGGGTGCAGGAAATCGCTGCTTCCAATGTAACAGTACCGGAAGCAGCCACAACTATCTTGCACATTTTAAAGACCTTTTTAACATCTCCTGTCGCTATCTGGTAATTACATATTCCTTTATGCTTTTTTAATATTTCTTCAACGTGTTTTGTTTCAACAGAGGGAGCTGTGGAAATTATGAATTTTATGTTCTTGAGCCTGCTTTGTAGAATCTTGGCGGCATCAAGCATTACTGGAAGATGCCTTATAACCTCTCTGTCACGGGAACCCGGCAGAAGGCCTATAACCGGCATTTCATGATTTTCATTTCCAACTGTATCCAAAGTGTCTGACTGACGGAGATCATTTTGAGTATAATTGTCCAGCAATGGATGGCCTACAAATGTTACCGGCACTTTGTTTTTTTTGTAAAAGTCTTCCTCAAAGGGCAGGATAACAGCAATATGATCCACAAGTTTTCGAATTATTTTGACGCGGCCCGGTCTCCATGCCCAAACCTGAGGACCGATATAATATAAAACAGGTATATTGAGCTTTTTAGCGGCTGCTGCAATTTTAAGGTTAAAATCAGGGAAATCTATTAATATAACAAGGTCCGGCTTAATACTTTTTAAGTGTCTTTTGACATTGGCAATCGCCTTAAAAAGATTTGGTATTTTGGAAAACACCTCGGTTATCCCGACAACAGACAGCTCGGATGCATCAACCAGGATTTCAACTCCCGCATCCCTGAGAGCTTGTCCTCCAATACCTGAGAAATATATCTCATTGTTTTTATTGCATATAGACTTTACAAGCTTTGACCCGTGAAGATCGCCGGAAGCTTCACCAGCTATAATCATAATATGTTTCGGTTTCATATAATGAATTTAAATTTTATTCAGGTTTTTGGGGCTACCAACTTAAGGCCGGGACATTCTGTAATTTTAATAAATTATGTAGGGTGCATTCTAAGCACCATGGTGGTGCATAGAATGCACCCTACATGGATATGTTGTGTCAATTTTGGACAATTGATGTCTTACGATAATCAAGAACAAAAAGTTCGAAAGTGTCCCGCCTTAAGTTGATAGCCGGTTTTAGGTTACAGAAGGCTTTCGTTAGACTTGCTGATCTGATTCATAATGCTTAAAGCTGTCTTTAAAGCATCGCGTCCCATTAGTCCCGTAACTTCCGGGACATTACGATTTTGCACCGATTTTACAAACGATTTAAGCTCATCTTCCAGAGCGTCACTTTTTGTAAAGCAAAGCTGTTTTATTTCCATACCCGGGATAAGGCTGTTTGAACTTTTTTCGTTCTGTCTGATTACGGTTATTTCATGATTTGCAAAATCAACAGAAATATATGCATCTTTTTGGAATAGCCTGATTTTCCTTTCATTTTTTGTTGAAATTCTGCTTGCCGTAACATTTGCAACACATCCGTTTTCAAATTCTAAACGAGCATTTGCTATATCAACGTGTTTTGAGATTACAGGTATGCCTGCTGCATGAATGTTTTTTATGCCATATCTGACAAAGTTCAGAATTATATCTATATCATGAATCATGAGGTCCAGAATTACGCTGACATCGGTGCATCTTTCTTTATATATGCTCAAACGATGTGATTCTATAAATCTTGGATTTTTAATAATATCCTGCAAGGCAACAACAGCAGGATTGAATCTTTCAAGATGCCCGACCTGTATAATAAGGCCCTTTGATTCTGCAATTCCAATTAGTTCGTCAGCCTCTTCAAGGGTTGTTGTTATTGGTTTTTCGATAAGAACATCAATGCCGTTTTCAAGAAAATTTTTACTGACGGCAAAGTGGGCAGGCGTAGGAACGACTATACTAACAGCATCGACTTTTCCGAATAGATCTTTATAGTTTGTATATGCGGATATGCCTAAACTTGTCGCTGTGTTTTCGGCTTTTTCTTTTTCTATATCAACAACGCCGACAAGTTCAACTTCATCCATTCCTGCATACTTTTCAGCATGAAATTTACCAAGATAACCCGTACCTATTACACCAACTCGAAGTTTTTTCATTTATTGTTCTATCTTCTTATTTATTATAAAAGTTCACCACAGAACAACACGGAGTTTCACTGAAAATTGCAAACAATGAACTGCCCCGCAGCAAGCTTCGGAGAATTCAACCCAATATACTACGCACTGCCGCAAATTGAGCTTATTTGTCATTTCGACTGAAAGGAGAAATCTTAAGATTCCTCACATTCGTTCGGAATGACAAAAACGCAAGTTATAACCGTGTCAAGTATAACTCACGAAAATGCGAACAATCTGCGTAATCTGTGGATTAAATTTGAACAGAGTATTTTGATAATTCAGTGTAATTCCGTGAAAATCCGTGGTGAACTATTATATTTGATCTTTATTGTTTATAGCAACGATAGCAATCCCAAATTTGTCTGCCAAAGCTATCATTTCTTTTCTGTCAAAAACCACGGCCTTTCCTGCTTCAATAGCCAAAGCCTTTGCGCCTGCTTCATACATAGTCCTGATTGTCTGCGCGCCGATAGCGGGCATATCAAACCTGACATCCTGATTTGGTTTGCAAACCTTAACAACAACAGCGGTTCCATTGCCAAGTTCTCCGCCTCTTTTTATTGTGGCATCAGTTCCGTCAATAGCCTCCACGGCAAGGACTGATCCGCCTCCCATAACAACGCATTGACCTATATCAAGCCGTCCAATCTCCTTTGCATATTTCCAGCCCAGGTCGATATCGGCTTTTTCCGACCTGGTTGGCTTTCGTTTTGTCCAGCATCCTTCCTGAGCCAAAATGTCGGGGAGTAAGAACGTTGAAGCCCTTATTTTGATGCCTTCTTTTTCAAGGGTTCTGGCAAAGGCACTCAAAATTCCATCATCATGTGTATGGATCATGCCGGCAAAAAGCGACATGGCTTTCATATCCGGTTTTAAAGCTTTTAAGTCTGAAAATAGACTTGTTTTACGAATGGCGCCCATCATGACAGCTTTGCTTATATCGTGCTTTTTAAAAAAATTGATGAGACGCTTCAACTGCCCCAGATGCATCCATTCTATTTCATCAACGTGGTCTTCCAGACTCTTGTCAGTCTCATTCAAAAAAGCTGCGGCATAAACAGAAAATCCTTTTGATTTTGCTTTTTTTGAAAAAATTATGGGAAACTGGCCGCTCCCCGCAATTAGACCTATCCGCATAAATTACAGACCTCGTAAATTTGGTAACAGTTCACGGTTTACAGTTCACGGTTAATCGCTTTACGATTTTTTTCTCAGCCATTGATTTCATTGAGTAAACATTTTGAACCAATCAGCTTTTTAACCCCTGATCCCTAATCCCCGATCCCTGACCCCTGCTTACCTAGTTATTCCACGCTGAGATGATTTAATAAAATCTATAAAGTGAACTACTTCAGGAATCTGTTCCACTTCAGCACTCACTCTCTCTATAGCCTCGTTTATTGTAAGGCCTATTCGAAAAATAATTCTGTAAGCTTTTTTTAATAATTTGAGTTTGTTTTGAGAAAAGCCACTTCGCTTCAGACCCACACTGTTTAAGCCGTGAAGTATGGCTCTGTCACCTGCTGCAATAACATAGGGCGGTATGTCTTTTACAACTGCTGATTTTCCTCCCACAAAAGCATAGTCACCTATTCTTACGAACTGATGAATAGCTACAAGGCCTCCAATGGTTGCATAATCGCCGATTGTAATATGTCCTCCAAGTGTTGCATTGTTTGACATGACGACTTTTCGGCCAATTTTGCAGTCATGGGCGATGTGAGTATAAGCCATCAGGAAATTTTCCTCGCCGACTTCAGTTATGCCGCCGCCGAATCCTGTTCCTCTGTGAATTGTAACAAACTCGCGTATAATTGTTTTACGCCCAATGTTGACATAGGTTTTTTCGCCTTCAAACTTTAATGACTGTGGAGCAGCGCCAATCGCTGCATACTGGAATATATGACATTCCGGCCCAATGGTAACATAAGGTTCAATCACTACAAGGGGACCTATTATTGTTCCAGCTCCGATAGAAACATTTTCTCCAATAATCGAATACGGACCGACTTCTACGGTGGAGTCCAGCTCAGCCTTGGGATCTATAATTGCGGTTGGATGTATCATGATTTTTCTCTAATAGTGGCCATAAATTCAGCTTCAGCAACGACTTTTTCGTCTACAAATGCGGTACCTGACATTTTAATTGCCTTTGCCCGTTGCTTCAGTATTTTGATTTCAAGCAAAAGCTGGTCGCCCGGTAAAACAGGCTTTCTGAATTTGACTTTGTCAATTCCCATAAAATATATAAGAGCACCATGCTTTTCCTTTGGCAGGGATATAAAAACCAGTACGCCGCCGGCCTGAGCCATAGCCTCTAATATAAGTACGCCCGGCATAATAGGAGCGCCCGGGAAATGCCCCTGAAAAAAAGGTTCATTTATGCTGACATTTTTGAGGGCGACAACCTTTTCATCAGTTACAAGCTCAAGTATTCGATCAACCAGAAGAAATGGATAGCGGTGAGGAAGCAAACTCATTATTTTCTGAATATCATAATTGTTCTTCATTATGTTGTTTCTCCTCAATTTTATTTAATTTCTTTTCAATTTCAGATAGTTTTTTGCTGAGTTCGGGAAGCATAGGTATAATCCTCTGCACCCGCAGCCACAATCTGTGGGGCATTGCAGGTACTCCGGATAC
>JAYEFW010000009.1:0-8099 GCA_034658795.1 Thermodesulfobacteriota bacterium | reverse complement strand
GTTTCTCCTCAATTTTATTTAATTTCTTTTCAATTTCAGATAGTTTTTTGCTGAGTTCGGGAAGCATAGGTATAATCCTCTGCACCCGCAGCCACAATCTGTGGGGCATTGCAGGTACTCCGGATACGATCTGGTTATCCGGGACAGACTTTGCAACACCGGCCGTAGGGCCGACAGTAACATTGTCACCAACTGTCAAGTGTCCCGATATTGCTGCTTGTCCTGCAATTGTTACATGTTTGCCTATGACTACGCTTCCTGCAATTGCGACCTGTGCTACGACCAAAGTGTTTTCACCTACAATAACATTGTGGGCAATCTGAACTAGATTATCTGTCTTAACGCCCCGGCGAATCCAGGTCTTACCAAAAGTTGCCCTGTCAATTGTATTGCATGCTCCAATTTCAACATCATCATCTATCTGAACTATACCTGTCTGAGGGATTTTATAATATTTTTCTCCATCAGGAGCAAAGCCATAGCCATCGCTTCCTATTACTGATCCGGCATGAATTATAACTCTGTTCCCAATCCTGCAACTTTCAAGTACACTCACATTTGGGTATATTAATACATCATCTCCGATAACTACATCATCTCCAATTACTGCGTGAGGATGCAGAATAACATTATTGCCGAGCACAACATTATTACCGATCGCAACAAAAGGCGCGATGGAAACATTTTCTCCGCATACAAAATTATTGCCGATATAGGCATTTGAACATATTCCATCAATACTATTAGAATAGTCCGGCCTGGAAGGCGGATGAAAAAGAGCCATTGTTTTTGCAAAAGAAACACGAGGATTATCTACTATTAAAATATTTTTTGAAGATTCCTCAAAGCCTGATGGAACAATAACAGCGCCGGCATTCGTATCATCTATTCTTTTCAATAATTTTTTATTATCAGCAAATGTTATATGGTCAGCAGACGCCTCATTAAAGGGGGCCACGCCGGTAATAATTTTTTCAGAATTGCCCTTAAACCTACCTCCGACAACTTCGATTATCTTTGCAAGAGATATTTTCATGATCAGATACCCATTATGTAAGCGTTCACGGAACGTTGAAGTTAGAAATTGGAAATTTGGCATTCATGCTTTTGTACTGTTCCTCCCAATTTCTAATTTCCAATTTCAAGCCGTGAACAGCTACCCCATTATTTTGTTCTTGTGGTTTACTTTTTGTCTTTTTTGCTTTGTTTTGCAACCTTCTCATTGTATAGCGGGATCAGTTTGTCTGTTATATCTATTACAGTAGGTGAATACAAAATACCGGCTTCCCGTTTTTCAAGAATAAGGAGATATCCTTCTTTTTTTCCCATTTCCTCAATAAGTTCAAAAACATCTTTTTTTATACGATTGACAAGTCTGTTGTTTAAAACCTTGAATTCATCCTTATATTTTTTTTCAAGAGATTTAAAATCATTAACCTTAATTCTGAATTCACGTTCTTTTTCTTCGCGCATTTCCTTGCGCATAACCAGAACTTCGCGCTCAAGTTTCTTTTTTAATTCTTCTAATTCGGTTCCTTTTTCCTTGAGATCGGCCTCCATCTTTTCTCCACGGCTTTTGATTTCTGCCTGTGCGGATTTGCCGGCACTTGATACCTCGAGAATTCTCTGAAAATCAACCACTCCAATCTTGGCAACATCTGCGCCATATGAAACAGTAAGTGAAAATAAAAACAAGATTGCAGCAGCAAAAGCTATTTTTGCGGTTTGCATTTAATCCTCCTATTAATAAATTTATTGTCTCACGCAAAGGCGCAAAGCCGCAAAGATTTTAAAACTATAACCCGTTGACAACTCTTGATATACCTTCACGCATTAATTTCTAATCGAAATTGATTAACAATCCCAACCTCTTGTCTGCCAGTCGCAGATACGTCAACAACTATCTTCGCAATCTCATTCTCAGGCATATACTTTCTTTACCTTAGCGTCTTTGCGCCTTTGCGTGAGATATTTCCTGTCTTTGTCCGTTATCCTATCATACCGATCAATTAAAACGCCGCTCCCATTGTAAAATCCCAGCGACCGCCCGTATCCTCTCCCTCTTCAGGATCCAGTATATATCCATTTTCAAGGCGGATAGGACCTATGGGAGAATACCATCTAAAACCGAATCCCGCGCTTTGTCGCATATCACCCAGTTTTATGCTTCCAGCAGACTCATATACATTGCCGGTATCATAAAATATAACACCGACGATTCCTGCTTTTTCGATTAAAGGAAATACTAATTCGATGTTAAACTGGACATATGTTTCTCCTCCGATCTCAGCGCCATCATCATCTGTAACATGAATATCCTGCCAGTCAAATCCGCGCATTGAATTCATGCCGCCAAGATAGAATCGTTCGTAATCCGGGAGTTTTTTTCCGGAACTTTCTTTTACATAGCCTATTTCACCATGCAGAAAGCCAACCGTCTCCCAGAACATAGGTATATACCAGCCTGTTTCCGCCAGGTATTTTGTAAAACCAATATCACCGCCGATACCCGCATATTCCATACTTATACTGTGATTCTGGCCTTCCGTTGGATTAAAAACCCTGTCCCTCGAATCGTAACGCAGTAAGGTGGATATACTGCTTAAAGCATTTTCGCCTTCCATTTCCCTGATATTTTTTGAAGCGTTCTCATCAATATTGGAAATGTCGCCGATCTCATATTTATATGATAAGTAGAGCCTTGTAAAATCATAGATCGGATAGCCAAATCTCACACCACCGCCCATACTGTTCTTATCGTATGAGTCGTAATCTCTATCCCAGTTGTAAAGATCAAAACCGGCTGATAATGGAATATCAAAAAGCCAAGGTTCTGTAAAACTTAGGGTGTATCTGTTTGTTCTTCCGCCTATTTCTCCTTTCAGGTTTAGAATCTGGCCGCGTCCGAAAAGATTTCTCTGGGATATGGACGCCATGACAAACATATTTTCAACGCTGCTGTAACCGCCCCCAAAACTAAAAGTGCCGGTCGGCTTTTCAGAAACATCGATTTTCAATATCATCCTGTCATCTGAGCTTCCCTTTATTGTATTAACTTTAATGTCTTCGAAGAAGTCAAGCCGGTAGAGATTGCGCATTCCTCTTTTTAATCGACGTCCGCTGAAAAGTTCCTGTTCATACACCTTAAGCTCACGGCGTATGACTTTATCCCTTGTTTTTGTGTTGCCGGCAATAATAATTTTTTCAAAATATACTTGTTTGCCTTTTTTAATAACATAAATGATGTTTACTGTAAGTTGATCAAAATCTTTATCAATACTCGGCATTATTTCCGCGTATGCATATCCTTCGTCAGAGTATATATCTGTAAGGGCAAGCACATCATTTCGAACAACTTCACGGTTGAAAAAATCTTCTTTTTTTATTTTAAGTTTTTGGGCCAATTTTTTTTTGGACAGAACTATGTCTCCTTCGATATCAACCTTTCCAACCTTGAACCGTGGTCCTTCATCTATTTTTATTGTAATGTATATCCACTTGTCCTTAAATTCGATCTTCGGCTCTCCAATTCTGGCATGTATATATCCTGTATTATTATATAAAGCCGAAAACCTTGCAATGTCCTGATTAAGATCTTCTATATTCAGCTCTCCGGATGAAGTCAGCCACGAAAAAAAACCCTTTTCCGACGTTCTCATCAGGCCTTTGAGTTTGTCACTGTCAAATGCATTGTTCCCTTCAAATATTATTTCTTTTATTTGAACTTTTTCACCTTCCTCAATGATAAATTCAAGGTCCGCCTGATTGTGTTCAAGTTGCTTTAAATCGTAATCCACTTTAATATTATGATAGTTCTTTTCCTTGTACAGTTCTTCTATCCGTTTGATATTACTGTTTATCTTAAATATATTTAAAATTGAGCCTGTCCTGATGTTTAAATACTCCTTTATTTCTTCATCTTCATAAACTTTATTGCCTTTAATGTTGATTACCCTGATAGTCGGTTTTTCTTTGACTTTGAATATAATTCTTTTTCCTTCAGGTTTATCATTAGACTCAATTCTTATATCCTCAAAATAACCCATTGAATATACAGACTTTAAGTCCTCTGAAATCTTTTTGGCATTTAAGATGTCACCCTGTTTTGTTTTTATGTATTTTTTTATGGCATCCGTTTCTATACGTTTATTTCCTTCAACAAGTACAGCGGCAATTTTTTCATGCTTGAAAATTCTAATCCCAAGGTTTTCTGAAAGTTTTTTTACGCTTATGAACAGATTTTCTACGCCTTTTCCTTCAACAAATAAAATGGTTGGCGGCTCATTATTAAAAGATTCCAGCATTTTTGCGTCTATGCTGAATTTTTCTCCCAGCCAGGTCAGGCTTCCCCAGACAACGTAATCAGCTCCGCTCTTAATGCCGAGATTTCTCATTCCGGCTACGCTTTTTGGCTGATTTTCCAATGAGAAATCCGGGATGCTGTCGATTTCTATTACAATAGCGCCGTTTTGTTTAAAATGGTTTTTTAATACCTCCGGAATTTCAGTTTTAAGGTATGACAGGTCTTGTTGTGAGTGGATTCCAAAAGGCAGCACTAAGATTCGAACTGTTTCCAGAGAATACGCTCCAGCCGGAAGAAATAAAATTATTGCCATTAAAAGCAGGTTTAAATATTTTTGCATAGAGATCACTTATCTCGTTTTCACAAGTTTTCCGTCAATAATGGTCAGGCTCTGCGACATGCACGATGCAAGCTCCAGGTTGTGTGTTACCACAACCAGTGCCATCCGAAGTTCTTGATTCAGCTCCAAAAGAAGTTCGTGAACCTGTTCGCTGTTTTTTTTGTCAAGATTACCGGTAGGCTCATCCGCGAGGAGAATGGCGGGCCTGAGGATTAATGCCCTTGCCAGGGCAACCCTCTGCTGTTCGCCTCCGGATAGTTTTCCTACCCTGTAAAAAAGTCTGTCTCTTAATCCAACCCTTACCAGTATTTCCTCCGCGGCCTTACTGGAACTATTCTTGCTGAGACCCTTGATAAGCGCGGGCATCATTGTATTTTCAATAGCACTGAACTCCGGCAAAAGATGATGAAACTGGAAAACAAAGCCGACAAATTGGTTGCGGAATTGAGCTAATTTATCATTGTCAAAGAGAAAAACGTCATTTCCTTTAAAATAAAGATTTCCGCTGGTAGGCCGGTCAAGAGTGCCTAATATATGTAGAAGAGTCGACTTTCCAATTCCGGATGCACCAACAATAGCTATTGTTTCACCGATATCCAGATTAAAGTATAAATCTTTCAGGATTTCGATACGGGCGCCGGCATTGTTGAAACTTATACAGATGTTTCTGGCGGCTATTAAATGATCTGAAACAGAATCGCTGTTAACCATAACGGATTGCCTCAACAGGATCAAGTTTGGATGCCTGCCTTGCGGGATAGAGTGTTGCTAAAAAACTGATTGCCATTGCTGCAGAGGCTATTATAACAACATCTAAAAGCTCAAGTTTTACAGGGAGGGTTGTAATATAGTATACATCGCCTGGAAGTTCGATGAACTGGTAATATTTTAGCACTGTACACAGAATAAAACCCAGACACACTCCAAGAATGGTTCCTATAGATCCTATTACTATGCCTTTAAATACAAAAATTTTTCTAATACTTTTATTTGTGGCGCCCATGGCTTTTAAGATAGCAATGTCCTTGGTCTTTTCCATAACCATCATGATGAGCGTGCTGGCAATGTTAAAGGCCGCAACCAGAACAATAAGTGCCAGAATGATAAACATAACCGTTTTTTCCAGCTTGAGTGCTGAAAACAGGTTTTGATTCATCTGCATCCAGTCCCTTGCCCAATACTGAAATCCAAGTTTTTTGACTATCCTGCCCGCAATATTTTTGGCATTGTAAATGTCGTTAACACGGACTTCGAGTCCGTTTACAGAATCTCCCATGCGCAAAATTTTCTGGGCATCTTTTATGTGCATGTAAGCCAGTGATCTGTCATATTCATACATGCCTGACTCGAATAAGCCTGCCACCTTAAACCGTTTCATTGTCGGTATGTGCCCTATGGGAGAAATCATTCCCCTCGGCGATATCAGATAGACAGGGTCACCCTGCATTACTCCTAAATTTTTAGCAAGTTCTTTGCCTAAAATTATAGCCGGCATGGCGATGGATGTACTTTTTCTTTGATCGGTTTCTTTAAGATTTTTCAGGGAAACCTTGTTGAGATTTTTTATAACTCTGTCCGCTGAATCAGGATCTATTCCTCTTAAAACAGCGCCTGATAGCGATAATGATGAACGAAGTATAACCTGGGAATTAATAAAAGGAGTAGCTGCTTCAACTCCGTCGGTATTTTCCACACGTTCCAGTATGTTGCGATAGTCGGAAAAAGGGCCGTTATTGCGCATAATGACTATATGCGACTCCACTCCAAGTATGCGTGATTTAAGGTCGTATTCAAAGCCGGTCATAACGGCAATCACTACAATCAGGGCCATAACGCCAACTGTAACGCCCGCTATGGAAAGAACGGTGATCAGCGAAATAAAGGCTTGTTTTTGTTTAGTCCTGAGATAGCGACTTCCTATAAAAAATTCAAAAGACATAATAAATTCGGTTGTCGGTTTACAGTTCACAGTTCACAGTTTTTTAAATGAATTATACAACGACTGAAGCGTTTTAACCGTGAACCGTAAACTGTGAACTGTAAACTGTAAACTGTGAACCGTGAACCGTTATTTTGACTTCATATGTGGGAAAAGAATAACTTCACGGATAGAGGCGGAATTTGTAAGGAGCATGGCAACTCTGTCTATTCCTATTCCCTCGCCTGCGGTTGGGGGCATGCCGTACTCAAGCGCTTCTATGTAGTCTTTATCCATGAAGTGCGCTTCCTCATCACCCGCCTCTCTGTCCGCAACCTGCTGAAGGAACCGATTTTTTTGATCCTCGGGATCATTGATCTCCGAAAATCCATTGGCAATTTCATGCCCTGCAATGAAAAGCTCAAACCTGTCTGTAAGTTCGCTGTTTTTTTCGTTCTTTCTGGAAAGGGGAGAAATTTCTACAGGATATCCTGTTATGAATGTCGGCTGTATTAATTTTGGTTCCACCAGAACATCGAACAGCTTTGATATTACTTTTCCGAGATACTTGGTTTTTGTAATTTTGATTGACTTTGAAGAAGCAAATTCAAGGAGTTTTTCTTTATCTTTTAAAAGGCTGGGATCTATGCCTCCAATTGTCTCCAAAGCATATGTAAGGGTCATCCTGCTCCACTTGCCTCCTAAATCGATGTCGTTGTTCTGGTAAGTTATCTTTGTTGACCCTGTAACCTCCCTGGCCATGTAACCGAACATTTCTTCTGTCAGATCCATAAGATCATCGTGGGTTGCATATGCCTGATAGAACTCCAGCATTGTAAATTCAGGATTATGTTTGGTTGAAATCCCTTCATTCCTGAAATTTCTATTTATCTCAAAAATCCTTTCAAAACCACCCACAACAAGTCGTTTTAAATACAGCTCAGGGGCAATGCGCAGAAAAAGATCCATACCAAGTGCATTATGGTGAGTTATAAATGGTGTAGCCTCTGCTCCACCCGGGATAGGCTGCATCATAGGAGTTTCTACCTCCAGAAAATCCCTGTCAAGGAAAAATGTACGTACAGCCTGAATTATCCGGCTTCTTTTTATAAATATTTCACGCGCATTCGAATTCATAATTAAATCAAGATAGCGCCGGCGATAGCGTTTTTCAGGATCTTTAAGGCCGTGAAATTTTTCCGGAAGAGGTCTTATTGCCTTTGTGATAAGCTTCAGCTCATCGGCAATAAGGGTCCATTCGCCGGTTCTGGTTTTGAAAACGCCTCCTCTTAAGCCCACAAAATCACCGATATCAAGCTTTTTAAAGATATCGTAAGCCTGATCACCTATTTTATCTTTTCTAATATATGCCTGGAACTGTCCTGTTCTATCCCTGAACCTGATAAAAGATGCCTTTCCAAAACGATTAATTGCCATCATTCGGCCCGCAACAATAAAAACAGCATCTTCTTTAATCGAATGCTGTGACTCTTCTATGGCATCACTCAAATCCTTAACAGTATGCGAAACAATAAAAT
>JAYEFW010000008.1:2860-6428 GCA_034658795.1 Thermodesulfobacteriota bacterium | reverse complement strand
AAAAATTCCGCGGCGTACTCGAGAGGCATGAAACAGCGCATCGCTATGGGGGCTGCCCTGCTGGGACAGCCAATGTTGCTGATACTGGATGAACCCATCACCGGGCTCGATCCGATCGGCATCCGCGATGTCAGAAAAATTCTTGAAAACCTTCGTGGCAAGGGAGTGACCGTGATATTAAACTCCCATCTGCTTTCAGAGGTGGAAAAAACATGTGAAACTGCGGCGATCATGTACAAAGGGAAAATCCTTATCAAGGATGCCGTTAACGCAATCGTGAAGGGTCACGAGACGCTCGAAGATGTTTTTGTTCGATATATAGAGCATGAAAATGAATAATGTCATAAAAATTACGGTCTATACCATGCGTGACCAGATGCGGCATAAAAGTTTTTATGTTCTCCTGGGTCTTTCCATTCTATTCATATTGTCGATCCGCGGATGTTATGACGGCGGATATACTGTTAATGGGAAAATGGTGGATAACGCTACGGTTGCCTGGCATGTTTCCAAAATTGTTTTCCATCTTATTGCCGCAGGAATGTTTCTGATGGTTTCCATGCTTTCAATGAAGATATTCAGCCGGGATCATGAGGATGGAAGTGTCGTTTTGTTTCTTTCCAGATCTGTTTTCAGATGGCAATATGTTCTCGGCCGGGTCACCGGCACCTGGGCACTTTGCCTTGTTTTCATGTTTATACTTCACTTGACGATTTTTTTGACGGTATGGGCAAAAACAGGAACCTTCATTTCGGGATACTTGACCGCATCTTTGGTATGTTCGATCAACCTTCTTTTTGTGATTGCATGCGTCTGCTTTTTGTCTCTTTTTCTGCCGGATTTTATCAGTGCGCTTTTTACCATGGGAATTCTGTTCGTTGGTTTTATTTCCGATGGTGGTTATCAGCTTATCAATAGTGACATCGTAAAATCCGCTGTCCCGTCCTCAATCAATTTGGAACCTGCCTTATGGAGGGTTTTATATCCCAAGGTTTTTATGGTGCAGGCCTATGCAGATGCGATCATCAGCAAAAGTGAATTTCATAATATGGGACACTTCCATCCCCTTCTGAATCTTTCCTTTTTTATTCTTTTAATAATGACGTTAATGTTAGGCTGTTTTAATCGAAAAGAGATTTGAGATGGTAAATTGCGCCGTGCAGTCAGGCCGGCCAAGGAGGCCAAGCTATGCTTGAAAAAAAGGTTACCGGTATTACTCAATGCGGTCGTGAAATCACAGTTCAAGAGATTGAGGAAATAAAGGAAACTGTCAGGCTCTGCCGGCGGTTAAGCCGACAAGAGTTGGCGCAGACAATAGCGGAGAACTTGCAATGGTATAGAGCATCGGGAACTAACAAGGTAGATGCAGGTCTAAAATTATTGGAGAAGCTGGAGTCACAAGGTATTTTACAACTCCCTGAAAAGCGGACAATACCCAGAACTATAGTTAAAAGAGCGATTTCCATAACAGAAAAAACAGGGCCTCAGCCTGAAATAGCTTGCAAACTCAAGGAGCTATATCCGGTAGAACTGGAGATTGTGAAAGATAAAGATATTGCAGCACTATGGAAAGAATATGTATCACGGTATCATTACTTGGGATACAAGAAACCCTTTGGATATACGCTGCAATATTTTATTAAAAGCGAGCGAGGTCGATTAGGTTGTGTTCTGTTTTCCGGTGCAGCAAAATCCATGGGGACAAGAGACCGTTGGATTGGCTGGACGGAAAAGCAGCGTTTGAACAATCTGGCCTGGGTTATTAATAATTCACGGTTTTTGATCTTCCCATGGGTGCAGGTCAAAAATCTTGCCAGCCATGTAATGGGTCAAATCAACCGGCAAATAAGAGCACATTGGCAAGAGAGTTGGGGCTATTCTCCGGTATTAATGGAGACTTTTGTAGACCCTGTCCATTATCAAGGTATATGTTACAAGGCGGCCAATTGGCAATGCCTGGGCATGACAACCGGCCAAGGTCTTGTTCGCGAAGGTAAGAGTTATGCCACCAGTCCAAAGAAGATTTTTATAAAGCCTCTGGTAAAAAATTATCGTGATCTGCTTTGTTCGGAAAAGCTGGTTGGGAGGGAGATATGAGCAAATTCAGCCGTCGTCCGAATCGTGAAGCTATAGACTTTCAGATAATTTAGGCGGGAAGGCGCGGCAAGTAGGATGATCCGAGAGTCAGAAGACCTGCTATATGCTTGTGTTTTTGGGGAAAAGGTAAATCCTCAAGCAGATTATTGCTTGAGGATTTTTTTATTTTAGGGCCTATAATTTTAATTTATGGTTTTTAATAAAAAAGGTAAATGGAGGGTAAAAATTTGATTGATAAAAAAGAAATTAAGGTTGATGAAATTCTGGATGGGATTGTACCGGTTGACAGGGAATGGATGATAAAGGCAAGGGAGCGTACGGCTCAACTGGTTATGCCGCCGAGAGCCCTGGGAAGGCTTCATGATATTTCTGAGCGGTTATGCGGAATATATAAGAATCTTAAGCCGTCTATAAATCAAAAGGCTGTTCTGGTTATGGCCGGAGATCACGGGGTGGTTAATGAAGGGGTGAGCGCTTTCCCACAGGATGTTACCGGAGCGATGGTTATGACTTTCCTGAAAGGCGGGGCAGGAATAAATGCAATTTGCCGGCATGTAGGTGCGGAGGTCTGGGTGGTGGATATGGGTATCATTCCTGAGCTAGACCCTGATTCGATAGATGGTGGAAATCGTCTTTTGGTGCATAAAATTGCAAAAGGGACAGCGAATTTTACAAAAGGCCCTGCCATGACACGTGAGGAGGCTGAAAAGGCAATTTTAACCGGATTTAATCTTGCTACCGAGTTTTTTAATAAAGGTATAGATATTCTGGGTACCGGTGATATGGGCATTGGCAATACAACTCCTTCGGCAGCTATTGGAGCAGTGATTACTGGAAAGACTCTGGAAGATATGGTCGGCAGGGGAACAGGGATAGATGTGGAAGGGCTCATGAGGAAACGAAATATTATCAATTCTGGAATTCAGGTAAATCAGCCGGACAGAAAAGACGGACTTGATATTCTGTCGAAAGTAGGGGGCTTTGAAATAGGCGGAATCGCCGGCTGTATGCTTGCCGGTGCGTATCATAGTCGTCCTGTTATGGTTGACGGCTTTATTTCAACGGCAGGAGCATTGATTGCTCATACTCTTTGTCCGCATGTTACTGATTATCTTTTTGCAGGACACTGCTCAGAAGAGCCCGGGCATCGAGCGATGCTGGAACATTTGAAGCTTGAGCCAATTCTGGATTTAGGTATGCGCCTTGGCGAAGGTACCGGTGGGGCTTTATCAATGGGGATAATTGAGGGGGCGATACAGGTTTTTAATAATGTTTTAACATTTGAGGAGGCAGGTGTTTCAGAAAAGGAAACATAAAACCATTTAGTGGCTGGACAAAAACTCAAACTACCTGAAATTGTAGTCAATTGGATGCTATTCTCAAATCGAAGATTTTTAGCAGTTAGCTTTTAGCAATTAGACTTTAGCTTAAAAAATCAAACAGATAACACATTTAGCTAAGAGCTGACAGC
>JAYEFW010000008.1:0-2760 GCA_034658795.1 Thermodesulfobacteriota bacterium | reverse complement strand
GCCCTAAGCTGAACCTATTTTCGCATGCAAATTGCGTAGCGCTTTAAGCTTGATATTTTATATTTTATGCTTTAATGTTTTATAGTTTATATTTTATAAAAGCCTAAGAAGAATTTGCATCAAAAATCACAAAGAAGGAAGGAGAACATCTATGGAAGTTTTGGCTGAGGAATCGAACAAAGAAAAAGAGCAATCAGAAAAGGAGACCACTGAGGCCTTGATGGATGAAAAACGGGTCTATCGGCCGCTGCCCGAAATGGTAGTCAACGCTAACATCAACCCAAATGACTATGAAAATGCCGTAAAAAAGGGAAAGGCAGACCTCGAAGGGTTTTGGGAAGAGGCGGCTATGGAATTGGACTGGTTCAGGAAATGGGACAAGGTGCTTGACCGGTCTGAGGCGCCGTTTTTCAAATGGTTTGTCAATGCCAAAACCAACATAGCCTATAATGCCCTGGACAGGCATGTAAAGACCCACCGCAAGAACAAGGTGGCGCTGATATTTGAAAGCGAGTCCGGACAACGCTCGCGTATGACCTATTATGACCTGTATCGGGCCACCAATATGGTCGCCAACGCGCTTACCTCTCTCGGAATCACAAAGGGGGACAGGGTGTCCATCTATCTCCCCAACATACCTCATATCGCCATTGCCATGCTTGCCTGCGCCAAGGTAGGCGCCATCCATAGCGTGGTTTACGCCGGGTTCAGCGCCATAGCTCTGAGGGACAGGGTCAATGATGCCGAAGCAAAAGTTATCATCACAGCAGATGGCTTTAGTCGAAACGGGAAGGTCGTTAAATTGAAAGAGGTAGTAGATAACGCCATGCTTGATTGTTCCTCTGTGGAAACAGTAGTTGTGGTAAAATGGGCTGACATACCAGTCGATATGACTGACGGGCGTTATATTTGGTACGAAGATCTGATGGAGGGGGTAAGCAAGGAATTTAAGACAGTTGAAATGGACGCAAATGACCCTCTTTTTATTCTCTACACCTCAGGAACGACCGGCAAGCCCAAGGGGGTTGTGCATTCCCATGGCGGCTACATGGTAGGAGTGAACCGGTCATTGAAATGGGTGTTTGACATAAAAGAGACCGATATTTTCTGGTGCGCTGCTGATCCGGGCTGGATTACGGGGCATAGCTACATTGTTTACGCCCCACTTGTTTTAGGTACCACCACGGTCATGTACGAAGGGCATCCGCTGTTTCCAGGGCCGGATCGGATGTGGCAGATCATAGAAAAGTACGGGGTCAATATTCTCTACACAGCGCCAACCACCATCAGGATGCTTATGAGGTTTGGTTCTCAGCGTGTCAAAAAGCATAATTTGTCCACGCTCCGGCTTCTCGGTACGGTGGGCGAACCGATCAATCCTGAGGCGTGGGTCTGGTATTATAAGAACGTGGGGAACAAGAACTGTCCTGTCATGGATACCTGGTGGCAGACCGAGACGGGCATGTTTATGGTAGCACCAACGCCATGCAACGTGTTGAAGCCCGGTTCGGCTTTCAAATCTTTCCCCGGTATTCATGTGGACGTAGTTGATGCCCATGGGGAACCTGTTGAACCTGGCAAGGGCGGGCATGTGGTCGTTAGGGAACCTTGGCCTGCCATGCTCACGACTCTTTACAAGGATCCTGAGAAATACAAAGATGTTTACTGGTCAAAAATTCCTGGGGTGTATCTGGCCGGCGACATTGCTACCAAAGACAAGGACGGTTATTTCTGGTTCCAGGGCAGATCTGATGATGTTCTCAAGATTGCCGGTCATCGGATTGGCACAGCAGAGGTCGAAAGCGCCCTGGTCAGCCATAAACATGTTGCTGAGGCTGCCTGTATCGGTGTGCCCGATAAGGTTCGTGGAGAGGTGGCACAGCTCTTTGTCATTTTAAAGGAAGGCGTCGAAGAGGATGAAGACGCCCTGGTAAACGAACTGAAAGCCTATGTCCGAAAAATGCTTGGACCCATTGTGGTCATCAAAGGCATTGATTTTAAAGACAAACTTCCAAAGACCAGGAGTGGAAAAATCATGCGCCGCGTGTTGAAAGCGCAGGAATTAGGATTAAAGGAAGGCGATCTGTCAACCCTTGAGGATTAGTATTTGTACGTATACCTCGGAAGGTTATAAATTGCAAGTTATGGCCTTTCGAGGTATAAAAATAGGGAGGAAATCATGAGTTCAAGTGTTTACTGGTTAGTTATTTTTGTTTTTGCCTACTGGGCCTATTGTATTACATGGGGAATCAAGGGCGCCTTACGCGCCAAGACCGCATCGGATTATTTTATTGCCGGACGACAAATCAGTATCTGGGTTTTTGTCCTGGCGGCCACTGCCACATCTTTTAGTGGATGGACATTCGTGGGGCACCCGGCCCTGGTCTGGCGAGACGGCTTTCCTTACGCGTATGCCTCTTTTTATGCCATTACCATTCCTTTTACCGGTGTCCTGTTTTTAAAGCGCCAGTGGCTACTTGGCAAGAGATACGGCTTTGTCACACCCGGAGAGATGTTTTCCACATATTTCAAGAGCGATACCATGCGCGTTCTTACCGTTATCGTCGCCCTCTTTTTCAGCGTTCCATACCTTGGGGTGCAACTGAGGGCTTCGGGTTATCTGTTTAACGTTTTGACCGACGGCTTGCTTTCTATCAACGTAGGCATGGTCATGTTAGCTTCGGTGGTGACCATCTATGTGGCCTTGGGCGGCTTGCGATCGGTGGCCTATGTGGATTCGGCCCAGTGTGTCTTGCTGGC
>JAYEFW010000007.1:0-6463 GCA_034658795.1 Thermodesulfobacteriota bacterium | reverse complement strand
AATATACGTCCCGAAAGCTTCAAAATCCCATGTTAAGATCATGAGATTATTGCACCCGGTTTCTTTCGCCACCTTTGGTTCTTTTTTGCCTTGCATAACTTCTTGTACTGAGTCGTTTTCGCCGTGAACATGATGTGGAGCATTGGGTAAGTCAGGATAATGCGGTGCATTATCCCAACGTTGTCTCAATCTTCCCTGTGCATTTTGCCAGTGAAAGCTGTATTTCAACAAACGGATATGCCCGCCCGACTCGGCCACAGGTTTAAGTATTCGCTACTATTTCAAAAACTTTATCTATTGCCTTGTCAAGCAGTTCCGGCTTTGTCCCACCGGCCTGGGCCATATCCGGTCTTCCGCCTCCGCCGCCGCCTACTATTGCCGCAACCTGTTTGACAATATTTCCTGCGTGGAAGCGATCAACAAGATCTTTTGTAACTACTGTGATGAGCAGCACTTTTGGCCCTGTATTGCAACCAAGCACAACTATTCCTGACTTTATTTTTTCCTTGAACTTATCGGCCAGGTCTCTCAATGCAGCAGGATTATCAACTGAAACCTTTTTTGCAAGCACTTTAATGTTGTTTATTGATTTAATATCATCTTCAATTTTGTCTGTCGATCTGGAAGCCATCTGTGTCTTTAATCTTTCAACTTCTTTTTCAAGATACTTATAGTCAGCCAGGATTTTCTCAACTCTTTGCGTTAAAGTCTTGGGCTTTTCTTTGACCAGACGGGCTGTATTGCGGAGTATATTTGAGGCTTTCTGTGTATATGTCAACGCTGCATCGCCTGTTAATGCCTCAATTCTTCTGACTCCGGATGCCACGCTGGATTCCCCGATTATCTTAAAGAGTCCTATGTGGCCGGTATCTTTTGTATGAATTCCACCGCAAAGCTCTTTGCTGAAATCGGCAAGAGAAACAACTCTGACTCTTTCGCCATATTTTTCCTCGAAAAGTGCTGTAGCGCCGGATTTTAAGGCATTTTCCGTATCCATTTCCTCAATCTGTACAGATACATTCCGACGTATTCTTTTGTTCACGAGTGTTTCAATTTTATCAAGGGTGTCCGTATCAACCTGAGAAAAATGAGTAAAGTCAAACCGGAGCCTGTCAGGAGCCACAAGCGAACCCGCCTGTTTTACATGGTCACCAAGAATCCTCTGCAGAATAGAATGCAGTATATGAGTTGCAGTATGGTTGCAGGCAATTGCATCACGTTCATTTTTGTCAACAGTTAAGATGACATTATCTTCCTTTTTAATATTCCCTGAAATGATTTTTCCTTTGTGTATTATCAGACCGGTTGGGTCTTTAATTGTGTAAGAAACATCCATTTCAAGATTTGGGCCTGTTATTTTGCCTTTATCACCTACCTGGCCTCCTGATTCAGCATAGAAAGGTGTAAAATCGGTTACAACTTCTATTTCTGTTCCGCTTGAAGCTTTTTGAACTTCATTGCCGTCTTCCACGATAACAAGGACCTTTGCATTACAGGATAGTTTGTCATAACCAACAAACTCGGGTTTTATTCCTTTGGCCGATAGTTTCTTATAGGCATCACTGATTTCTGAAAAGGCTGCGATAGATCTGGACTTGGCGCGTTGGCCTTCCATAGCGTTATTAAATCCCTGTATATCAAGGCTGATATTTTTGTCTCTGACCACGTCTCTGACTATATCAAGAGGGAACCCGTAGGTGTCATACAGTTTGAATATTAATTGTCCGGGAATTTCTTTTTGACCTTTTGCTTTTATATCTGAAAGCGTATCGTTGAGAAGTTTAAGGCCATTATCTAAAGTATCTGAAAATCTGACCTCCTCATTTTTTATTACATTTGTAATAAAAGCATCAGCTTTTGAAAGTTCCGGATATACAGGCTTCATTATGTCAAATACAACGCTTGCAGTTTTATGAAGAAAAGGTTTTACAAGACCTATATGACGTCCATATCGGATAGCTCTTCGTATTATGCGGCGCAGTACATAGCCCCTTCCGTCATTGGACGGCAGTATCCCGTCTCCTATGAGAAATGCAGCGGCCCTGCTGTGATCGGCAATTACTTTCATTGCTATATCATCTTCAGATGAATCTCCAAGTCGCTTTTCAGAAAGGCTTTCGGTTTTATTTATTATAGGAATTATAAGATCGGTTTCATAGTTTGTAGGTACATCCTGGATAATGGAAACTATTCTTTCAAGACCCATGCCGGTATCAATGCTGGGTTTTGGAAGAGGAGTCATTTTGCCTGAAGCATCCCGGTTAAACTGCATAAATACTAGATTCCAGATTTCAAGATATCTGTCACATTCGCATCCTGCACTGCAATCCGGCCTGTCGCATGCAAACTCTTCTCCCCTGTCCATAAGTATCTCAGAACAAGGTCCGCACGGGCCTGTGTCGCCCATAGACCAGAAGTTGTCTTTTTCTCCGAACCTGACAAGCCTGTCTTCGGGCACACCAATATTTTTGTTCCATATTTCATAAGCTTCATCATCATCTATAAATACAGAAACTATTAATTTCTCTTCCGGCAGGCCGTATCCATTGATAAGTAAATCCCAGGCAAACTCAATACCCTTTTCCTTGAAATAATCACCAAAAGAGAAATTGCCAAGCATTTCAAAAAAAGTATGATGTCTCGCAGTATAACCTACGTTTTCCAGATCATTATGTTTACCTCCGGCTCTTACGCATTTCTGAGATGAAGCCGCTCTGACATAGGTTCTCTTTTCTTCACCGAGAAATGTCCGTTTAAATTGCACCATTCCTGCATTGGTGAATAACAGAGTCGGATCGTCTTGAGGCACAAGGGATGAGCTTCTCACAATCTTGTGGTTATGCTTTTCAAAATATTCAAGGAATTGTCTGCGAATTTCGTTGCCTGTCATTTTCATAAGTCATTGGTCAATTGAAGATTGTCGACCTGTGCGGTTAGCTTTTAGCCATTAGCGATTAGCTTTTGGATAAAACTGTTTCTTGTTATTGGTTATTAGTCCCTGTCCACTGGTCATTGTTTACTACCCCCTGATCCCCGATCCCTGCCCCCTGCCTTTTCGCTTTCTTCCTTTTGCGTGAGACCCAGTTTTTCTCTAACTTTTTTCAAAGCTGAATTATAAATGTCCGGATTTTCCTTCAGGAATTTCTTTACGTTTTCACGGCCCTGTCCTATTCTTTCTCCATCATATGAATACCAGGAACCGCTTTTATCAACGACTCCAGTCTCAACTCCCACGTCAAGAAGGTCTCCTGCCTGAGATATACCTTCACCATACATTATATCGAATTCAGCCTCCTTAAAAGGGGGGGCCATTTTGTTTTTGACAACACGTGCTCTGGTTCGGTTTCCTATAACTTCCTGCCCGTCTTTGATGGCGCCTGTCCGCCGGATATCGATTCTTACCGATGAGTAAAACTTGAGAGCATTACCTCCGGTAGTTGTTTCCGGATTTCCGAATACAACTCCTATTTTCATTCGTATCTGGTTAATGAAAATTAATGCGGTCATGGTTTTGCTTATTGAGCCGGTAAGCTTTCTTAATGCCTGTGACATCAGTCTTGCCTGAAGCCCCATGTGCGAGTCGCCCATTTCGCCTTCTATTTCCGCTCTGGGAACGAGTGCAGCAACTGAATCAATGACCAGTATATCTATTGCTCCGCTTCTTACAAGCATGTCTGTGATTTCAAGGGCCTGCTCGCCGGTATCAGGCTGGGCAACTAAAAGTTCATCGCAATTTACACCGAGTTTTCTTGCATAAGTGGTATCAAGCGCATGCTCAGCATCTATAAAAGCCGCAATGCCGCCCTGTTTCTGAGCAGATGCAACAGCATGAAGCGCAAGTGTTGTTTTGCCGGATGATTCCGGGCCATAAATTTCAATAACCCTGCCCTTTGGAAGTCCGCCTACACCCAGTGCTTTGTCTAGTGCGATTGAACCCGAAGGTATTGTAGGAACATCAATTATTGCCTTGCTGCCCAGCTTCATAATAGCGCCTTTGCCAAACTGACGTTCTATCTGAAGCATGGCGGTTTCGGCTGCTTTTTGCTTGTCCGGTGAAGTATCCATGCTATTCTCCTGTTTCAGACCTTGTTAATTATCAACAACCATTTTCCTGCCCAACTAAGGAACGTGGACGAATTAACTATTTCCGTAGCCGTTCACGGAACATTGAAATTAGAAATTTGGCCTTCATGCTTTTGTACAGTTCTTCCCAATTTCTATTTTAATCTCTCCCTAATTTCTACTTTCCAATTTCAAATTTCAAGCCGTGAATGTTTACCTATTTCCCTATTCGACCAATTTCCCACTCAACCGTTTTCCCATAAGCTCTGTATAGACAGAGCCGGTTGATTTAAGATCGCTTTTAAAGAAAAAAATTTTATCAGCAATAAATAATTCTGATTCAAATTTTTCAAATTTTTTCATTACATCCAGGAGTTTTTTGGGATCAATTTTTCCCTTTATTCTGCCAAGTGTCAGATGCCCTCTAAATGGTCTTTTTTCCCTTGGGAATCCGAGTTTTTCTAAATTTTCTTCAATGTTATTTTGTATGCCGACAAGTTTTTCAATCTCCCCTGTAAGCCCCACCCATATAACACGCGGACGTTTAATGCCGGGAAATACTCCAGCACCTTTTACTGCAAGTGATACAGGAGTATGGCTGTTAGCGGTATTTATTATTGTTTCACTAACCTTTTCAATATCAGTATAATTAATATCCCCTAAGAATTTAAGCGTAAGGTGGATATTTTCTGGATTAACCCATCTTGCCTTAAAAGCATAAGATTTAAATCTGTTTTGAATTTCACTGATAGAAGATATTATGTTTTTCGGAAGCTTGAAAGCTATGAAAGTTCGTATGGTATCAGGCATTTCCCTTAGGCAGTGTAAATTGTGGTTCACAAAGAGTGAAATTTTCTTTGGAAATCCAGTTTTTCAACGTTTCAGCGATTTCACGAGCCTTAACCAGACTGGAAAGTGGTACAGCCTGTACTATCTCGCCTTTAAATTTTATTGAACCGCTTTTGAGTTCTGCATAACTGACCTGGCCGTAACTTTTTGAAATTCCGTTAGGATAATCGTATCCATAATCTACAATCTGAGTAAATATCTCTTCATCAGAAACAGCAGTGTGCTTAACGATTTCTTCATTTAATATGGGGATTGGTATGCCTAAACCCACTGAGAGAGAACAGCCATAGCCCTGTAAGCTTACTCCGACGAGCCATTTTGGGCTCATTTTTTTTAAATCTCCCATTACGCAAAGAGTTCCGGCGGGCGAAACAGGAACGCCTGTTTTTGTCCTCTTTACAGAAGGGTTGTGCTGAGTGCCGTGCCAGGTTACATAGCCTATTGCTCCACCCAGAAAAATCCTGGTTCCAAGACCAATTGTTTTGTAATAAGGGTCATTTAAAAGCGGGCTCAATTGTCCTGCAGAGCAATAGTTTGCGTTGCCGGCTTTGGGCTTGAGAGTTCCCATGTATGTATAAACAGTTTTTTTCGTCAGATTTACTGCGCAGTTATAATTTTGATACCCATTCCTAGGATTGCAAAGAACGGCATTGGGGATTGTGCGCAGAGTTATATCTTTTTCGATCATCTGGTTAGGATAGCAAGATGTTCCATATGATGTCGCCTTTAAACGCACCTTTTTTTTTGCTGCCAGCTCCTGTATAACATGCCCACCGCCATATTTAAATTCACCAGGATAAACCTTGTTTAAAGGATCATCTTCGCACAATTCCGTAGCACCTATAAAGCAATCAACGGCAGCCAGTCCGGCATACGCAGGAACCTTGTTAAGCCATACCTTTGAGGCTCTTATACCTGGAACAGATTGTCCAAAATTAATAAAAGCTCCTGAAGAGCACATGGGAGAGAAAGTCCCTGTTGTCACAACGTCAACATGCCTTGCGGCTTCAACAGCCCCTTCCTGCTTAACAATATCAATTACTTCTTCCGCTGTAACTACAACAACCTTACCTGATTTGATCTTTTCGTTGATTTCCTGATAGGTCTTATTTATTTTATATTTTTTCACCATAGGATTCCTTCAATCTTCAGTAATAGTTCACCACGGATTTTCACGGAATTACACTGAATTATCAACAAATATTTCCCTGCTCAACCATTTTCCCACTCAACTATTTAACGATATCTGAACTTGCTTATTGTGTAAGCGTTCACGGAACGTTGAAATTAGAAATTAGAAATTGGAAATTTGGCCTTCATGCTTTTGTACCGTTCTTACCAATTTCTATTTTTATCTCTCCCAAATTTCTACTTTCCACTTTCAAGCCGTGAACGGCTACCTCATTGTTTACAATTTTCAGTGAAACTCCGTGTCGTTCCGTGGTGAACTTTTCCAATCTTCTTCGGCCTTATTTATTTTGCTTGAAATATTATTTTTTATCCATGCCTTATCCCACCATTCAATAGGATTTACAAAAGTATTATGAATAAG
>JAYEFW010000006.1:3133-6512 GCA_034658795.1 Thermodesulfobacteriota bacterium | reverse complement strand
TCTTGTTCTTTAATTTTTTAATAAAATATAAAAGACTTTTTTTTGACCAGAAGATAGTCATAAAGGATCTTGATTTCAGAAGGGATTGGTTTCATGAGATTATGCATCTTTCTGTATAACATTCCTATTTGTAGTTATGCAGTTAGAAAAACATATAAATCAAAAATAATCTTTGTTAAGTTTTTGTTTCTTGAAAAGTTATACTGAAACTATAGCATTTTGCACTTGACTTGATATTTTCTCTTCCTGTCCTATGCCGAGAATGGCCATCATGGAAGCATTGCGGCCCTTAGTAAAGAACATGTATCCCTGTATTTGGCAAGGGTAAAACAAAGAACATCTGATCATAACCTCTCAATATAACAACAATAAGTTCATAGCAAGAACGTCTTTGTTGGGCAACTGTTAATATCAAGTCAAGTGCAAAATGCTATATCTACTAACTATTTATGTGTAAAAATAGAAATAAAGTTTCGTAATTAAGGAAAAGTTAAAGATGCAAGATTTAATGACAATAAAAGAAGCAAGTATTTGGGCATCTAAATACATAGGTAAAAATGTTACTCCATCAAATATATCATATTTAATCCAATATGGAAGAATACCCAAAAACGGAGACAATGGGAATGCTTTTGTCAATAGGCATGATTTAAAAGAATATTACAATTCGCATCATGAGACAAAAGAAGGCCGATGGAAAAAACAGTTGGGAAATGATTTAAATTGGAAGTTATCCTTTTCTGAATATAAAGAATCTGAAACAACAAAACATGTTCATAGATTGCATTCATATAAAGGAAAATTTATTCCGCAGCTCGTTGAATACTTTTTGGATCAGCATACTGATAATTTTAAAAATAAATCATTTTTTAATGCAGGTGATATTATTTTAGATCCTTTTTGTGGTAGCGGGACAACTCTTGTGCAGGCAAGTGAATTAAATTTACATTCGATTGGAATTGATGTTTCTGCATTTAATGCCTTTATAAGTAATGTTAAAGTTGGAAAATATGACATTAATGATGTCAGAAACACATCTGATATAATTACGCAAAACCTTAAAAATTTTCAAAAAGAAAAAAACAATATGAATTTTGAGAATAGATTATTAGATGAGTTAAAAACATTTAATGGAAAGTTTTTTCCATCACCAGGGTTTAAATATAAAGTTAGGCAAAAAGAAATAAATGAAAAATTATATGGCAAACAAAAATCTGATGAATTTTTAAAGATTTACTATAAGCTTATAGATAATTACAAAATTTCATTAAAACAGAAAAAAAATGATTCATTTTTGGATAAATGGTTTCTGCAAGTTGTTAGAGATGAAATTGATTTTGTCTTTAAACAAATAAAACCCATTAAAAACCCAGAAACAAAAAAAATCCTTGCTTTAATTTTGAGTCGTACAGTCCGTTCGTGTCGTGCAACAACTCATGCTGACTTAGCAACACTAAAAGAACCTGTAACCACAACCTATTATTGCAAAAAACACGGCAAGGTATGTAAGCCATTATTTTCAATATTAAGCTGGTGGCAAAGATATACACAAGACACAATTAAACGAATTATTCAATTTAATAAACTTAGGACAGATACTTTCCAAAAATGTCTGGTCGGAGATAGTAGATCAATAAATATTATTCAAGAATTAGAGAAAAAATATCCCAAATTTAGCAAATTAATAAAAAATAACAAGATTGCTGGTATCTTTTCAAGTCCGCCTTATGTTGGTTTAATAAATTATCATGAACAACATGCCTATGCTTATGATTTATTTGGCTTTGGAAGAAAGGATGAATTGGAGATTGGCCCTTTATCTAAAGGGCAAGGGTTAGAAGCGCGAAAAACTTATATTAAAGGTGTTTCTGATGTTTTGAATAACTGTAAGCAATTTTTGAAACAAGATTATGATGTGTTTTTGGTAGCCAATGATAAATATGGTCTATACCCACAAATTGCTGAATTATCTAACATGAAAATTGTTAATGAATATAAAAGACCCGTTTTAAATCGTGTAGAAAAAGATAGGTCTGCTTATGCAGAAATAATATTTCACATGAAGGAAAAGTAAAATGGCATTAACTGACAAGATAAAAGAAAAAATTTCGATAGAAGTAATAAAAACATTAGTTACTCGATTTGAAAATTTTCCAGAGGATGCTTCTAATAATCGAAATGCTCCATTTCACGAAGCATTTTTAAATGCTTTTTCTGATAAGTTGGAAGGAAAAGTTTCGGATACTCCATTTTTTATAAGTTTAAGCAGTTGGCTGCAAGGGTTGAATACAACTCTTGGACAAACTTTTTTTGAAAATGTAGCTCATCATTTAAGTCAAGGAGAAAAAAGGGAATATACATCAAAAAGATTGGGGAATCTTCTTATTACCCAATCTCAAAGAGATAACATAGCTCAAATAATTGCAGATCTAAGCACTTCTACGAAAATTCCTAATCTTGAATATGAGAATAAAAAAATATTTTCCAACTTCGATACTCCTTTGATCAATGCAAATGATTTTTCTACTGATGTATTTATTGAAGATGCAAATACAATAATTGCTATTGAGTTAAAATCAGTTAAACCTAATTCTGGGGAAATGAAAGGTGAAAAGTTAAAAATTTTGGAAGGTAAGGCTGCATTATTTAGAGAATTTCCTAAAAAACGAATTGAGTTCTACATAGGATTCCCTTTTGACCCAACAATCAACCCAGAAACAGAATCCAAAACATGTCACAACAAAACAAGATTCTTAGGATCAATCATAAACATGAATAAATACTTTGCATTGAATGAAACTTTAATCGCTGATGAATTATGGGATTTGTTATCACAACAAAATAACACAATGGACCAAATTCTGGATATTATAAATTCCATTTCTACAACAGAATTTCTGACAAAATTTCAGTATTTAAACAATAATAAGAACCGAAATTATCAAGAGTATTTAGATATTTTGAATGGATGGAATTTATTTTCAGAGGTTGAATTGGTAAAGAATAATGATATTATCCGCAAAAAAATTAATGGAGATAGATTTTTAACGAGAGTTTACAATAAGCATGCTTTTGATGCTAAAGGGAACTATAATAATGATAGATACTTACAACTTAAAAAGTTGATATGATAAAACACATAACAAATAGGAGGGAGATCGGTGTCATTAAACTTGAATTGTGAATTATAAATTTCTAAAATATATTGAAATGATTATAAAATATGACACTTCAGTATGCAAAAACAATTCGTAAAAAGCTGCGGGAACTGGCTGATCTTGCGCATGAGCGCGAATTGAGCAGGGCATAGGAGGATGATTTACTTGTCAGCAGAGCGGTCAAGCTGGGTTTTTTGTCCAAAGAAGATGTTCCGGAGAAA
>JAYEFW010000006.1:1805-3033 GCA_034658795.1 Thermodesulfobacteriota bacterium | reverse complement strand
TATATAAGACAAGATCTTTGCAAAGATGCCATTGAAAGTGAGGATCTAGTTGCAGACATGAAACTAGATATTATAACTCCTGATAAATATAGTGAATATAGTGAAACAATAATAGATGTTCAGCCCATAGCTGTTAAGGAACAAGGTGAAATAGGTGATGGTATAACCAGAGTATTAGACGGTGTTCTTATGATAGTGACAGGGACTGATGAGCTTGGAGTTCAAATTGGGGAATTCGGTTCTTCCGAAGGTACAATGGATAGTAATATTATGTGGGGAAGACCAGGTTCTCCGGAAAAGGGTGAGTTGCTTATTAAAACAAACGTTACAATCAAAGCTCATACAAATATGGAGAGACCGGGACCCATGTCTGCTCATAGAGCAACTGATATGATCACTCAAGAAATAAGAGAAGCACTCAAAAAACTTGATGAAAATCTGATTGTGAATACGGAAGAGTTTCTTCAAACACGATATCCTGGTAAGAAAAAGGTAGCTATAATCAAAGAAATAATGGGTCAAGGAGCAATGCATGAAAACCTTATCATGCCCATTGAGCCAGTTGGTATACTAGGCGCAAAATCCACCGTTGATCTCGGCAACGTTCCGATAGTAGTCTCGCCCCTTCAAATATTAGATGGATGTATACATGCTTTAACTTGTGTTGGACCTGCATCTAAAGAAACATCAAGACATTACTGGAGAGAACCATTAGTTATCAACATCATGAGTGATGAAGAACTAGACCTGTGTGCAGTTATATTAGTTGGTTCGTCACAGGTTAATTCCGAAAAGTTTTATGTATCCAAAATATTAGGTATGACCATAGAGGCCATGGACCTTGATGGCGCTATTATAGCCACAGAAGGATTTGGTAATAATCATATTGACTTTGCCAGTCATATTGAGCAGATTGGCAAGAGGGGGATTCCAGTAGTTGGAATGACATATTCGGGTGTTCAAGGACAGTTGATTGTTGGCAACAAATATATGGATGCAATGATTGAACTTAACAAATCTGCTGAAGGTATCGAAGATGGGATACTCGAAAACAACTCCATTGTCCCTGAAGACGCAATAAGAGCTGTGGCTATGCTAAAGGCTAAAATTCATGGAGAGAAAATTAAAGAGGCTGAAACAAAATGGAATCCAAATGTTAAACTAAACAACATAAAAGTGATAGAAGAAGCTACGGGAAGAAAAATAGAATTGGCACCAAATGAAACTT
>JAYEFW010000006.1:0-1705 GCA_034658795.1 Thermodesulfobacteriota bacterium | reverse complement strand
TTAGTTGAAAAGGAGCTAAAAACATGAGTTTTACGGTTGTAAGAGGGTTGCAGTCTGAAATATTCATCCCTACTGTTCCGCCAGTATTCTGGACTCGTGTAAGTAAATCCTTAAATGAAATGGTGGTAGCTTTAGTAACAGCTGGTGGTGTTCATTTGAAATCAGACAAAACGTTCAGGTTAGCTGGGGATAGCAGTTATAGAAGAATTCCCGGAGACGCCAAGAGTGATGACTTGATGGTATCACATGGAGGATATGACAATACTGATGTGAACAAGGACATTAACTGTATGTTTCCCATAGATAGAATAAAAGAATTAGCAAAAGAGGGATTCATAAAAGGTGTTGCATCAACTCATATTGGATTCATGGGTGGTGGTGGGAATATAGCAGCTTTTACAGAAATCACAGGTCCTGAAATTGCTGGGGAATTGGTAGAACAAAATGTTGATGCGGTTTTAATGACTGCTGGGTGAGGTACTTGCCACCGCTCTGCGGTCATAGTGCAGAGAGCGATCGAGGAAGCCGGAATACCCACAATAATAATAGCAGCTCTTCCTCTGGTAGTAAGACAAAGTGGTGCTCCAAGAGCAGTTGCTCCCTTGGTTCCAATGGGTGCAAACGCGGGAGAGCCTAACAATAAGGAAATGCAAAGAGCTATAGTAAAAGACTCGTTAAAAAATTTGGTATCAATAGAAACTCCAGGAGAAATTGTTTCACTTCCATATGAATATATATAGTCTATAGCTCATGTTTAATGTATTAAGTTTTTGTCCTGGTTATATGTATCCGAAGTCAGTTAGATAAGGAAAGGTTATTAGGAAGAGTAGTGATCACAGCTTTTCATACAGAAAAGTCGAATTGGGAGGTGCATGGGATTCAGAGTCGCCGGTTGGCGAGCTTGGAAATTAGGGGAGGATTAGCGCATGGCGAGGTTTGCCCATATCATTTCAGCCATTGACGCCCATACAGCGGGAGAACCCACCCGGATCGTTCTGAGCGGTCTGCCGCCCATCCCGGGGGTCACAATGGCTGAAAAGAAGTGCTACATGATGCAACACCTCGACCAGATTCGGACTCTCCTCATGCAGGAACCCAGAGGACACAGTGATATGTTCGGGGTTATCATTACGCCGCCAACCACAGACCGAGGCCAGTATGGTGTTCTGTTCATGGATAATGCGGGTTATATCGATATGTGTGGTCATGGAATCATTAGTGTCACCACGGCTCTTATTGAGATCGGCATGATTCCGGCGACAGAACCGGAAACCACTGTTGTATTCGATACACCCGCCGGATTGATCAAGAGTTATGCCAGAGTCGAGGGAAACCAGGTGGTTGATGTGTCAGTGGCCAATGTCTCCTCTTTTCTGTATGCGAAGGATGTAGAACTCAATCTTCCCGGTGTTGGAAAAATCACCCTGGATGTGTCATTCGGGGGGAATTTCTTCGCCGTGATCCGGGCAAGGGACTTGAGGGTTTCGGTTCATCCCGACAATATTTCGAAACTGATCCGATTGGGAATGATGGTAAAAAAGGCTGTCAATGAAAAGCTCAAAATAAAGCATCCCACGCAACAACACATCACCACAGTCGAACTGACCGAGATTTATGATAAACCTGAACCGTCGAGTCCCTTTTCAAAGAGCGTGGTGATCTTTGGAAACGGTCAGATGGATCGTTGTCCATGCGTCACAGGGAC
>JAYEFW010000005.1:0-6524 GCA_034658795.1 Thermodesulfobacteriota bacterium | reverse complement strand
CATCTTGCAAGGTGTATGATCCTGAGGCTGTGAGAATTTTTTATATCACACATTTTTTGACTTGCAGGTTGACATCGCAGTATATATATTTTAGACTGGTTTAAAACTGGTTTAAAACTGGTTTAAAGAGGGCGAAAAAAATGGAAACAGTTGGCGCTTATGAGGCAAAAACACATCTTCCAAAGTTACTTGAGCGGGTAAGCAAAGGAGAACGGATAACTATCACGAAACATGGCGTGCCTGTGGCCGTATTGCATCCTCCGGAATTTCAACGCAGGACGGAACCAAAAAAAATCATTTCTGCATTGCGCGACTTTCGGAATCAACACAGTCTTAATGGTTTATCTTTACGTGAAATGCTCGAAGAAGGAAGACGGTAGATGAATGAAAGTTTTGTCATTGATAATTCAGTGGTGATGACCTGGTGCTTTAAAGATGAAGCCAACCAGTATGCAGACTCTATTTTGGATAGTTTGGAACGGTTCACAGCAATAGTCCCATCCATTTGGCCATTAGAGGTTGGCAATGTTCTATTGGTAGCTGAGCGTAAAAAACGCCTCAGCGAGGCTGATAGTACAAGATTTATTGCCCTCTTATCTGAACTGCCTATAACAGTGGATCAAGAACCAGCGGAGAGGATGATCAGGGAAATATTTGTCTTGGCACGAGAACACAAGCTTTCAACTTATGATGCATCGTATCTTGATCTTGCAATGAAAAAAGGTATTCCGATTGCTACATTGGATAAGCGTTTGCTAACAGCAGCAAAGCAAAGCAATGTTTCTGTTATGACTATCTGATTTTCAAAATCAGAGTAAATCAACGGAGTCAGTAAATGTAACCATTTTGAACGCATTTCATTTTGCCAATTTGGGATACTGAATTTATGAGACAGGGTACTAATAAGCTGCATTCTTTTGAATAGCCTTATGAACCTGAACGGTTCTGCCGTCAAGTTTTGCATTATTTAAAGAATTACACACTTTTCCGGCTGCCTGTTTTTCAACTTCAAAAAATGAAAATTCTCTATTAAGACTGATTTCTCCGATCATGCCTGAGCCAATTCCGGATTTATCGCAAATTAAGCGCACAATAGCACCTTCATTGATTTTATCCAGCTTGCCCAAATTAATAAAAAATCGCTGGGTTTTCCCTGACCCGGGGCGTTTTTTTCTTTTTACAGGTTTGGTCTTTGCTCTGGACTCATGCCTGTTTTTGAATTCAGGCCTGGTTTTAGTTCTTGTTTTAGTATTTGCATTAATATCATCCGCATTATGATAATTTTTTAAAAACCGGTTAAATTCTGCTGCAATAAAACGTTTTATTAATTCTTTTTTGTCAAAATTTTCCAATGCTCTGCAAACAGCAGGAAGATAGGCTTCTATTTCAGCCTGATTTACATCGGTATGAACAATTTTTTCCACAAGACCTGATAATTGTTTTTCACAAATGGCTTTGCCGTCAGGCACTTTATTAAATTCAAAACATATATTAAGCCTTTTTGCCAGCATACGAATACGGGGGATTTCTTTTGAATTGATAAGTGCAATTGAAAGACCTGATTTTCCTGCACGCGCTGTTCTTCCGCTTCTATGGGTATAAATTTCTACTTCATCCGGCAGATTATAATGAATCACATGGGTAATGTCATCCACATCCAGACCTCTTGCTGCAACATCGGTTGCAACAAGAATTCTGACAGAACCCTGGCGAAACTTCCGCATCACAGAATCCCTTTGCGCCTGGGATAAATCACCGTGAAGTGCTTCAGCCCGATAACCATCCTGCATCAATAATTCAGCTAAAGCCTGAGTATCTTTTCTGGTTCTGCAAAAAATCAAACCTAAAATATCAGGTGAAAAAGCTATAATCCGCTTTAATCCCAAATATTTGTTTTTTTGTTGAATTGTATGGCATATATGCTTGATATTTTTTGGGCCTTGGCGTTTGCCGCCTATATGCACTTTTATCGGATCAGTCAGATAATTGCTGGCAATAGCAGCAACGCCCTTGGGCATGGTTGCAGAAAAAAGCCATGTTTTTCTATGATCCGGCATTTTTTTTAAGATATTATCAATATCTTCTTGAAATCCCATATTAAGCATTTCATCAGCTTCATCTAAAATTGTATATGAAACTTTTGACAGATTGGCAGCCTTGCGGTTAATCATATCAATAAGCCTGCCTGGAGTAGCTACAATAATTTGAGGCTTGCTTTTAAGCTGTTTAATCTGGGTTGCAATACTGGCTCCGCCATATATAGCAACAATTTTAATTTTGTTCATATATCTGGCAAATTGTTTTAGATCATCTGTAATTTGAAGACATAACTCACGGGTTGGGCATATCACAATTCCCTGAGTATGGAATTTGTTTGAATCAATCAGTTGAATAAGAGGCAGGCCAAAGGCTCCGGTTTTTCCGGTTCCTGTCTGGGCAAGTCCTACAAAATCTTTTTCACCTGAAAGAAGCACAGGCATTGCTTTTTGTTGAATCGGCATAGGAGACTGAAATCCCAGATTCTCAGTTGCCTTAACCAGTTCATCCCTAAGTCCTAATAGTTTGAAACTCATTAAATTCATTCCCTCAAAAAATATTCGGAAGCAGATAAATTTACTGCTCCCGAATGTTATTATACACATAAAAAAAGCTGCTCAGACAAATCTGAACAGCTTTCAGACCAGTTTTTATTACTTATAAACATATAAATAACAATTATCAACCTTTTTATCGTAATTTGCAATTTAATACCTCGGAAGGTTATAAATTGCATTTTTTTTCGGTGAGCAATGAGCATCAAGAGCAAGGCGCGAAGGCGCGGAATAGAAGGCTATTGCAAGCGCTATGAAATTTCCCATGGCGGAATTGATTTGGATAAAGATCTGTAAACAGCATCTGTCTTCAGCCGCATATTCTTTCCATCTGAATCTTCTTTTTCACAAAATACTTTAAGAGAAATATAAAATTTCTGCTTTTTTTTATTAAATATCACAATTTCACAATAATTACCTCTATCATAAATAAACTTATAGGGGTAATCTTGTTTTTCTGAAAGAAATGTCGCCCTGTAAACCTCATCAAATGTTAATGGAATGTGTTCAAAACATATATCATTATGCTCCGGAGCTATATTTACACCGAGTTCATCTGCAAACTGCTCAAGTTCCTCTCGTGTGCAGTTAATAGTCCTGTAATGTCTTCCATCCGATATCTCCTCGCATTCACGGCGAATATACTCCAAAAGAAAACAACCTATCATCTTCTCCTGGCCGGGATCAATTCTGTTCTTTCTTTTCTGATATTTCTTTAATCTGTTATAATTTATAATTGCTCTTTTTAATCCACGAAAAATCGATGATCTCCTGTTTGCGAACTTGAGATCTCGCAATATAATGGTTTTGAAACGATTTATTGCTGCATCCTCCAGGCGTTTAATATCTGATAAAGTCAGTGTCAGCTTTGGGCCTTCTTCTTCCTCAGTAAGACAATAAAGGGCTTCATAAAAAGCCACTTCCGGCATCTCCCCGGAATTCTCAATCCAATCGACTTCTTGTTGCAGATAGCTTTCTCCTGAATTCACTTTTTGTCATGCTCCCGCTTTTTAGTCATCTAAGGTATGGTTCTGACAGTCTTCTCAATTCTCTTTAAAGCTTCCCTTGCGGCATCTCTTACTTCATCAGGATATATCCCGCTGTATAATATATTTTCCAGCCTGGAAACCATTTCGAGATTTCCGGTTTCTCCCAAAACATATATAATATCGCCCTTAATTCGGTCCTCAACGCCTTGAAACTGCTCCCACAGGGGATTAATAACCTGGCCGGCCAGTGCGTTATTCTTTTCGGCAAGATATTCGAATGCCACCATTGCACCAAGACGAACCGGCCATTTTTCATGAATAAGTGTATTAATAAAGGCGGGGAAAATACAGTTATGTTCAAACATCATTTCTGCTACCTGATCGGCATTACCTTCTTTTAATAAGCTAATAATTGATGACGTGCTAAGATTGGAAGGGTTGCGGTTAACAATTATCTCAACTATTTCGTTAAGATTTGTAGTACCGGTCCATCGGAAGTTTTCATCCAGCAAAAGCGTTGGTGCAGATCGAATATTATCCAGCTCTGCAATTTCAGGAAAAAGTGTTCCGTCAATAATTTCAAGCTTTATTAATTTATTAGCAAAAGTAAGGGGAATAAGCTGCTTAACACTTTTCGGGCAAAAAGGACATTGTTTTGCTATATATAATTTAAGTTCAGCGGGAATTTTAACTTTATCAAGTCGATTTCGTACTTCGCCGGTTAATTTAAACGAATTGCCGTCAAGTAAAGTCAGTGCTTCAAGAAATGGCTCCAATTCAGCCTCAAGAGGTATTGCATGGTAATATATACTTCCGCCCACCTTGATGGCAGGCACCTGGTTTTCATCATCCTTGATTTGATTAATACTGAGTTTGGAAGCAAGATTCGATAATTTGTCACAGAATTCTCTGAACCCTGTACTTTTTTCATCTTCCGTCAAAATAAGATCTATTTCGATTTTACCGGATAATCTATCATTCCATTTTTTAATCGTTTTTTCTTCCTGTGAAGTCATTTTTCTCCTATAGACGGCTTTGTAACAAGTTCATATGCAAGGCGTGCGAATCTTGAGGAGTACCGCTATCGCGGCATCCGTAGGATACGTACTCAAAGTACGTCGCAATGACGAAAGATGAAGCACAACACCGCAGATGGACTTGTTACGAAGCCGTCAATCATGATCGAAAACATAGCCGATTGAACGAAGGCTTTTAAAATGCGCCGGCTTTTTGGGATTATCCTCAAAATACTTTCTAAACCTCACAATAAAATTATCCACGGTTCTGGTTGTCGTATCTCTATTGTAACCCCAGCCTATTTCCAAAAGTTTGCTTCTGGAAAGCGGCTTGCCTCGATTTGCAATAAAAAGTTTTAAAAGTTTTACTTCCTGCTCTGTCAGATTTATTTTTCCGCATTTACAGTCTGCAACGGAAGTCTCAAAATTGATGTGGTTGCCTCCAAAAGCATAGGTTTTTGGTAATGAAGCAAAACCGAAGCCGTTTATACTATTCTCCCCATGGTTCCAGGATCCCCTGGTTAAAAGTCTTTCAACTCTCAGCAAAAACTCTTCGAGGTTGAAAGGCTTTGAAAGATAATCATCCACTCCATAAGAAAAACCTTTTATCCTGTCATCGGGTTCACCCTTGGCTGATAAAATAAGTATAGGAATCCGTTCATCCTCAAGACGGATATTTTGAAGCACGGACAATCCGTCAATTCCCGGCAGCATTATATCAAGCACTATCAGATCGGGCATCCATTCTTTCCATTTTTTGAGGCCTGCAACACCGTCTGAAGCAATAATTACATCATATTCCTGGAGGGAAAGATTCAACTTTAAACCTTCCGCTATATGTCTCTCATCTTCAATTACAAGAATACGCTTCTTATCGGCATTATTCATGGGGACACTTCAAGTTTTATTGGGCAAAATTAAAGTAAAAACAGATCCTTTTCCTATTCCTTTACTTTCCGCAATGACTTTTCCTTTATGGATTCGAGCAATATTCTGGACAAGATGCAGGCCAAGACCGCTGCCCTTTGCCGACATATTATAAGACCGACCAGCCTGATAAAATTTCCTGAATATTTTTTTAGTTTCATTCTTATCAAACCCAATCCCATTGTCCTCAAAATGTATATGTAATTCACGCTTTTTGGGCTCAAAAGTAATATCTATTTTGGGTTTTTCCGACGCGTTATATTTAACAGCATTAGTAAAAAAATTCATAAGGAGCATATCAAATAAAGACAAATCTATCCGATAAGAGAATGACCGGCCGGATGGATTATGAATATTTACCTCGCAATTCTGAAAAAGATGGTTGTTGTTTTTAAGAAATTGTTTAACTACTTGATTGATATCCGCTATAGAAAAATTTCCTTTATAATTCCTGCTTTGAATTCTGGCAAGGTTCAATATACGGTTTATGTTGTCAGAAAGCCTGGTTACATCCTGAATCATATAGCGGATGTATTTAAGCCGATCTTCTCTGGAAAGCTCATGCTTTAAAAATGTTTCCAGATATAACTTCAATGAAGTAACTGGAGTTTTCAGCTCATGTGTAAAATTATTGATGAAATTATGCTGCAATCTATACAGTTGTGCTGTTTTCTGGGTATATACAAATATCATCAATATACCCATAAGAATTATACCAACAAGAATCGAAAGAACCATAATAACTACCCATGTCTGAGGTTCCAAAACCTGACTGGGATCAAGGTCAAATCTTAATATAACAGCTTTAAGTCCTGTGCTGACCTCCATGTACCAGTGGATATACAGGATCAGAGACAATGCCAGGGCTACTACCGATAAAATAAAGATAAGAATCGGATGAAAAAACAGTTTTGATTTATGCATAATTTCAGCCTTCGCAGGAATCCAGAAATCAATACCACAATTTATTGAAATGTTACAACCTTACTTTATCCATAGCC
>JAYEFW010000004.1:10376-22883 GCA_034658795.1 Thermodesulfobacteriota bacterium | reverse complement strand
CTGACCATGATCATCAGGCCGGATAAGAGGTATGGCAAAGTATTTGATGTTCTGATTGAGTTCAAGTTTGTAAAGCTCAAGGATGTTGGAATGAGCGCTGACCAGGCAAGGGAGCTGTCTGAAGATGTGTTGCGCCTGATTCCTGAGATTGTAAAGCAAATGGAAGATGGCAAAAAACAGGTGAAAGAGTATGGGGAAAAGCTTGAACAAAGACATAAGAACTTGCGGCTGCAAAAATTTGTAGTAGTAGCGCTGGGGTTTGAAAGGGTATGTTTTAGCAAAATAAACAGACCATCAGGCAATCTGAAAGTCTATAGCTGTTAAGCTGTTAAGCTGTTAAGCTAAGAACTAAGAGCTATCAGCCAGAGCTCGCCCGATAGGGCGTTAATTTAAACTGGAGGTGTGTGATGGACATTAAAGAAGCGGTGGGGAGCGTACTAAAAGAGCTCATCGTGCCGGAGCTTAACAAAATCAAAGAAGAAAACAAGGAGGTCAAAACCACACTGGTTTTGACCAACAAAAGGCTGGATGACATCAATCTGCACCTTGCAGATCAGAGTAGAAGGATTGATTCGGTAAGGGAAGAGCTGAGCGAGAGAATCGATGAGACCAACAAAAGGATTGATTCGGTAAGAGAAGATCTGGGCGGAAAGATTGACGAGACCAATAAGAGGATTGATCGTTTATATGAAGTGATTGTCAGAAGAGATGAGCATTCCGGGCTGGACCGGAGAGTAGCCAAATTGGAGCAGGAGATATAGATTTTCAGATAATTAATTTCACAAGGCCAGAAGGAGGAAGGCGTATTAGTTATACGTCAACGACTGATAACACAGTGAAATTAATTATCTGAAAGTCTATAGATGATCTTAAACGCATGGCTGCATGAGTTTATAGAATATCACAGTAAACAAAACCCCGCCTCCATTTTCAGGAAGCGGGGTTTTGGTTTAAAATTATTATTTACTTAGCTTCAGCTTTCACCTTTTCTCAGATCAAAGAGAAGGACGTTTTCACCTGCCATTTCCTGAACGGCTTGAGTAAAGCCGCTCTTTGAGATCAATAAAAAATACTTCCGGCAAACTGACAATGTCTTTATTTTTTCTGCCTTTTTTCTTAATTCCTCGAGTATCTTAATACCCGTAGGCTTTTTTTGCCATTTAATCTCCCCCAACAACACATTCTTTTCTTTCTCATCAATAGCCATGATATCAATTTCAACATTTCTGTCCCAGTAACGTCCCAGCCTTTCGTAGTCAAAAGGAAGTGTTCCTGTTAATTTCTCCAGGACATCCGCGATAATCTTTTCGCAATACCTTGACACATAGTAATCAAATTCAGGGGCGATTTTTTCCCGCCATACGAAATCAATCTTTTCCATCTCCAGGTGCCGCAGATTGGGTCGAACAAAGCGAAACCAGAAATTCATGAATGGATCATGAATGAAATAAAGCCCTTTTTTCGACTTGTGGGGGTATTTTTCGGTAACCGGCACTTCACGGTACGTAATATGCAATTGATCCAGCACAGCGAGGTACCTTGTAAGGTTGGATTTATCCATGCCGGTTTTGCCGGCGATCTCACCGAATTTATGGCTGCCTGATGCAATCGCTGAAATGATTGGGAAGTAAGACCGCGGTTCTTTGAATTCTTCTTTCAGTAAAAAATCGACTTCTTCATACAAAACCTCCCCCTTTTTTAGAATCCTGCTCCTGATGTTTTTCTCTATATCTGATTTCTGATCAAAAAATTGTGCATAATACGGTATTCCACCAATAACACTATAGATTTCAATCAGGCGAATCAGGTTGGCTTTCGGGAAAAACCCTGCCGTTTCTATTAAGTTGAAAGGCTCGATTTTCCATTGCCCTGTTCTTCGTCCATAAAGAGGAGAAGCTGCCCCCAGCACCTCGTTTTCCATCATTGAAATGCTCGACCCATTAAGGATTAACACAATTTTATCATTATGTACCAGGTACTCATCCCACCCCTTTTGAAAAATTGAAGGAATAGCAGGATCCGTGCTAATCAAATAGGGAAACTCATCAATGATCAGGGCAAACCTTTGCGTGTTCTTTTCTTTCAGATAAACAAAAACCTGCTGCCACTCTGAAAACGGCTTGATCATGAGAAGAGAATCATTGAAAAATTCGGCAATGGCTTCGGAAAGCTGGAAAAGCTGGTCTTTTTTAGAACTCTTTGTGGCCAGGAAATATATGGCGGGATATTGGCTACAGAACTCCTTGAGAAGATAAGTTTTTCCGACTCTTCTCCTGCCCCACAAAATTACAAGTTGGGCACCCTTTTCATGAAACTTTTCTACGACAAATCTCAGTTCTCTTTCTCTATTAATCATTTCCGGATCTTTATTCCTCCTGCCCACCAGTCCTTCAATTCCTGATTAATTGCATTTAATTAAACCACCAGCTCTGCTGGTGCGACCCTAAAAGGTTTGACCGTTCCGGCGAGAATATTGAACGGCAGAGTAAAGCGTTTTTTTGAACATCGAACATCGAACATCCAACGTTGAACATCGAATGATGAAATCGCTTTGCTCCGTCAGTTTATAAATTGGCAGAATTCCTTATTCAAAATTCGACGTTGGATGTTCATAGTCTTTTAGCCTGATAGCTACGTCCTGAATATTGGATTGTAATCTGCAGCAATTGCGATGCTTTTAGACCCCTTCGAGGGGTCTTCATCAAACCACGTCCTATGGGCGTGGTAGGTAATTATAGGTAAACCTATTATTATAATATATCTACATATAATATTTCAGAAGTATCGTAAAGTCAAGAACAAAGCATAATCCCCGCCCCCTGATGATCCCCCAACCAAAAACCCCGCCTCCATTTTCAGGAAGCGGGGTTTTGGTTTAAAGTTATTATTTACTTACCTTCAGCCTTCAGCGTTCTTCACTACTGAAGCAGACTGAGCACTGCCTGCGGCAACTGATTAGCCTGGGCCAGCATGGCTACTCCTGCCTGTTGGAGTACCTGGGCTTTAGTCATGGCAGCGGTTTCTGCTGCAAAGTCCGCATCCATGATACGAGCACGGGCGGCGGATATGTTTTCGGAGACGTTCATCAGGTTGGAGATGGTCGACTCAAAACGATTCTGAATAGCGCCGAGTTCGCCACGGATGCTTCCCACCTGGCTCAGGGCACCGTCGATGACGGCAATGGCATCATTGGCGCCCGTAACCGTGGAAATGTCGACAGCGTCCATACTGGTAAGAGACGGAGAAACATTGCTCAAGCCAGCGTAGGCCAAGTCGTCACCAGCAAGAACATAGGTTACGGCAGAATTTAGTTCAAGAATGCCCCGAGTTTCAACTTCGAAAGTACCATTAGCATCGGTTCCACCAGTTGTTGCACCAGATTCATCTACAACAGCCGCATCAGTCATAGCAGTGTCATCGACATCAATCGCATAGGCTCCTATCCGGGTTTCAGTTAAAGTCAATGTGTCACTAGTCGCGTCGTAGGTAGCCGACAGTGTAGTGGAAGTAGGATCCTCTGCGTTAATGGCAGCTGCCAGTAAATTGCCGACGACGTCAGTTTGATCGCCAGCTGCTGCGGCTACAACCACCAAGCGTTCATTAGAGCTCACAGAAGTCCCCGTAACGTCAAATACATAGGTCAGGTCACCTATATCGAGCTTATCACCAAGTTCAATTTCATTAGTGGCAGGGGTATCACCGTTATCAGCAATAATCCCGTCGGTAACATCCAGCACCAAGTCTCTAGTATTGTAACCTGTGGCAGCTGTTGTGGCAGCCGTCAATCCAGTAGTATTTTGGATGTTAGTCGCCACCGTTGCATCGGCAGCATTACCTGCAGTAATTTTGATGTCCCTACCATCAGTGGTGGAAAGGCTCAAGGCTCCAGTGCTAGCATCGGCAGTGGCGGTTACTCCGGTCTGGTTAGATACAGAGTTTATGGCACTCGCTGCATTCTGTCCTTGACCTACTGCGTCATCGGATGCTGCAATCGAACCGATGACAACTCCGTTAATTATCAGATCACCATTGTTCAAGGCTTGTCCAGCAACAGGAGCGTCGGTGCTTGTAAATGAATTACTAGCTATTGCAGTGACCCCTGTTTCGTCAGAAACAGCATTAATCGCCGTGGCCTTGGCCGTAGCACTATACGCTGTAACACCAGCAGAACTGGTCTGTATAGATGCTCCGACTTCGATACCGTTAATTGTAAAGCCGGCGCCATCAAATGCATCCGTGGTCACAGACGTTCCTGTCGCCTGATAGGACCCTAAATCGGACGTTTTCGCTCCTGTAATACCAAAGGAAATAGTTTGGCTGGCATCGGCCCCAACCTGGAACTGGGCGGAAGTGAAGGAGCCATCCAGAATGCCCTTGCCGTTGAACTTGGTGATTTCAGCAATCCGGGTCAGCTCACTAAGCAACTGACTAGTCTCTGCTTGCAGGGCTGAACGGTCGGAAGCACTGTTGGTATCATTGGCTGACTGCACAGACAGTTCACGTATTCGTTGCAGAAGATTAGTGGTCTCCTGAAGGGCGCCCTCTGCCGTCTGGGCAAGAGAAATACCATCATTAGCATTCCGGATAGCCTGATTTAGGCCGCGAACCTGGGCTCCCATCCTGGTTCCGATTGCAAGTCCTGCCGCGTCATCCTTGGCGCTGTTAATACGCAGGCCGGATGAAAGCCGCTGCAAGGATTTGTTTAACAGACCCTGTGTTTTCCCCAGATTTCTCTGGGCGTTCAAAGCTGCTATATTAGTGTTGATTGTCATTCCCATGGTTTTATTCCTCCTTGAATGTTAGTTTTTGTCTCGGGCATCATTGCCCTTTTTTAATTGTTTTTACTAAACTCCTGTCTCAATTATTCTCTTTCTTTACAATTTCAATTTTTAACCCTGTGAACCCTGAACCCTGGTTTTATTCATCCCTCCTTTCCGGTCCTGAAATTTCCTGCTCGTTTAAAATCCTTATCGGCTCAAGCGATTAAAAACTTTAATTGAAAATTAAAAAAATGAGGAACAAAACCCAACAAAACAGCTTTTCTTTTAACCGCTCAACTTATTCTTGAATAATATATCAAATATGGATATAAAATAAATATAAGGATAGTCAATCTGGGTGCAATACAAAAAAGTGACATATAATTTATCAAGAAATCGTTAAACCCGTATAATCAGCTTAATGTCGAATGTCGAACAAGGAATGTCGAATTACGAAGGAAGGTGCTTAATAATTTTTAAAAAAACATCCATACTTCTATATTCAATATTCCCTGTTCGACATTCATCATTTAATTGGTGCTTCTTGGCACCGAAATGGTCACGTTTTGTTCTATGTCACTTTTTTGTATTGTACCCGATTATTGTAAGCGTTCACGTTGAAATTAGAAATTAGAAATTTAGCCTTCATGCTTTTGTACTGTTCTTCCAAATTTCCAATTTCCAATTTCAAGCCGTGAACGGCTACAAATCAAGATTCAGGGTAACTGCATCAGGATAAAATATGCCGCCGTGCAAAGGGCAGACTCGAGACTATAGAGCGCTTACGAAAGGCAGATATGAAGAAACTCCCTATTGGTATTCAGACATTCAAAAACATCATCAACGAAAACTACTACTACGTTGACAAGACTTTTTTTATTCAAGATCTTGTTGATAAAGGAAAGTATTATTTTCTTTCCCGGCCTCGCAGGTTTGGCAAAAGCCTGTTTTTAAGCACGCTGAAAGCAGCCTTTTCCGGTGAAAAAGCATTATTTCAGGGGCGTTACCTGGAACATAACTGGGATTGGGACCTCAAATGGCCGGTGATTCATATCAGCTTCGGCGCTGGAGTAAGCAGAAGTGTTGAAGATATCAGAATTACTTTTGATGAAATACTGTATGACCATGCACGGGAAAATTCGATTGATTTTGTGAAAAAAAGTCTCAAAGGCAAATTCGCCGAACTGATCAGCAGCCTTTACGAAAAATACGGCAGGCAGGTAGTTGTACTCATTGACGAATATGACAAGCCTATTCTTGACAATATTCACGAAACAGAAACCGCTGTTCTCATTCGTGAAGAACTCAAAAACATTTATTCGGTCATCAAAGACGCGGATCCATACATTAAATTTGTATTTATCACCGGTGTATCCAAGTTCAGCAAGGTCTCTCTTTTCAGCGGGCTGAATAATTTGAAGGATCTTACTTTGTCAGGGGAATATTCCGCCATTTGCGGATATACACAAGAAGAACTGAAAACAGTTTTTGCCGATCGTTTGCAAGGTATAAATTTGAATGAAGTCAGGAAATGGTACAACGGATATAACTGGTTGGGCGAGGAAGTTTATAACCCCTTTAATATCCTATTGTATCTCGACAGCAAAGAATTTCGCAATTACTGGTTTGAAACGGCGACGCCCACTTTTTTGATCAAGCTGCTTGAGGAAAAAAAATATTTTATCCCCGGCATAGAAAATATCAAAGCCAGTGAAAGCATAATCGGCAGTTTTGACATTGACAGATTGGAGATAGAAACCCTACTTTTTCAAACAGGTTATCTGACCATTAAAGACATTAAAAAAATTGTAACCATAACACAGTACCGCCTGGGATATCCGAATCTGGAAGTTAAGCAGAGTCTGACCGACTATATTCTGTACTATCTGACATCCAACACCATGGAAAAAGAAAACAATAAGTTTGCCATTTTTGAGGCCCTGACAGCCAACGATATGAACAAACTTGAAAAGACCATACATGCTTTTTTTGCATCTATTCCCAACGACTGGTACCGCAAAAACCGGATAGCAAATTATGAAGGCTATTACGCTTCCATTGTCTATTGCTATTTTGCTTCGCTCGGATTGGATGTTATCCCGGAAGATACCACCAACCATGGCCGGATAGATCTTACCGTGCACTTCGATGACCGAATCTATCTGATTGAATTCAAAGTAGTGGAGTTAACTGAAAAGGGCAGCGCAATGAAACAAATTAAGGCCGGAAAATATCACCAGAAATATTCAAACAAGAATGTTTATCTGATTGGCATTGAATTCAGCAGAGATGATCGGAACATCGTCAATTTTGAATGGGAGCTGATAAAGCCTTCCTGATCCACGGAAATAGTGCAACCTCCGCGGCTGGATGACCCCATTCAACAAGCAGCCATGCAACCAGAGGGCAATCCGGGACGTTGCTACACCAGTCAAAACACCAGTCAAATATCTTGCCTCGGATAAACTATTACAAAAATTGTAAGCGTTCACGGAAAATAGAAATTGGAAATTTGGCCTTCATGTTTTTGTACAGTTCTTTCCAATTTCAAGTTTCAAGCCGTGAACGACTACCAAAAATCATATCGAAGAAAATGGCATGCGTTTTGCTTTAGCTTTATCGTTGTATAAAATATACTTGAGTTTTGGGAAAATTTTATTTTAATAAAATAATAGTTGATTGGATGATTGGGGAAATGGTCGAAATAAAAATTCGGCTGGTTGACATTCAGCGCCTGTCATGAAATGCTAAATTTTTTACATGTCATTTCTGGTTATATTCAGTTATTTTTGACCGAGCCCCTAAGTCCGCGTCTGTCAAGAAGATTGAGCACAATACAGGAACGGTCGGACCGGATGCTAAAAATTGTGAAAAATTTGGCATGCTTCATGACAAGTCAAAAGTAGTTTACACTTTGTTGATCTTGTATTTTGGCAGTGAAATTTGAAAATAGAAATTGGAAATTGGAAAAAATATAAAGATGTGGATGCGTTACCTAATTTCCAGTTTCCAGTTTCCAGTTTCCAGTTTCGACATCGGCATTCAATTCGATAATACACGCTTTTTCGAAAAAAGTGTAAACTGGTGAATGAAGGATGCCAACGATCTCATTGAAAATGTTTTTTGTCTGGCCGAATTAACAAATCAACGAATCAAGGGGAAGATTATATGAATGAAATAAATTCGCTCGATTTAAAAGGATTTGCTATTAATGCAGTAAACAGTGTGTTTGACATGATGCTTTCTTTGGAAGTGGAGATAGCTGATGCTGATTCACAGGCGGTTGTTGATGTTAATAAAATTGTGGGATCAGTCAGTTTCGCGGGAGATGTGATGGGAAGTATCAGTATCCAGGTGGGTGGTGACTTCGCTATCCTCATGACGGCCGCTATGTTAGGCATGGAATTGGAGGAGGTCGATGGCGAAGAGGTCAGCGATGTGATTGGTGAATTGAGCAATATGATCGGCGGCGACCTGAAGTCGCGTCTTTGTGACTCAGGCTTTCCCTGTCAGCTCTCCATTCCTTCAGTTACGAGTGGAAGTGACTTCAAGATTGAATCCAGGGGCTGGATAAAGCATGAATGTTTTACTTTTTGCCACCAACAGCACACCGCTATGGTGGAAGTGTTTATAAAATCAGGGGGATGACCATGTCTTTAAAAATTCTTACTGTTGATGACAGTAAAACTATCCGCATGATCGTGAAGAAAGCCTTTAGGCCTTATGATTGCGAATTTTTTGAAGGAGAGGATGGAGCCAAAGGGTTGGTGCTTGCCGCACAGAAAAAGCCGGACTTGATTGTTCTCGATATTACCATGCCTGTCATGAATGGGATCGAGATGCTGAGTAAGATGAAAAATGAACCTGGCTTGAAAGATATTCCTGTAATAATGTTGACGGCTGAATCCGGAAAAGACAACGTGATGCAGATCGTTAAAATGGGCGTTAAAGATTATATGGTAAAGCCGTTTAAGGGTGAACAATTAATTGAGCGGGTAAAAAAAATTGTAAAATTGGAGCCCAAAAAAACAGAAGAAGCAGCGGACGATCCATCAAAGAAATATTTTTCACTTGATGGAGATATTCAGGTTTTAGTTCTGCAGGAAAAAGCTACCAGGCAGTTTGCAGCACAAGTTGAAGTGTATCTGCAGTCTAAAATTAAAGATATGATAAAATCCGGTATGAATAAATTTATCCTGGATTTGAGCAAAGTGCCGGAAATTAATATGTCATTGATCAAGCTGATCATGTCGGTAATTCAAAACTGCCGGAAGGCAAAGTTTTCCATTCAAGTCGTCGGCACAACCGATTTAAGCAATGAGCTAAAACAATTTCAAGAGACCAGCGAAATTCCAATTGATAATACAGTCGAAGAGGCAAAAACAGCACTTAGTTAATGCCTGAACGAAAAGTCATGTTCAGGCAAAATCCGAATATCGAAATCCGAAATCCGAAACAAATTCGAATACCAAATAACAAAATGACCAAAACTAACACATTGGAAATACAATGTTTTTGTCATTAAAAAATTTGTATTTTGGTCATTGTTTCGTATTTCGTGCTTCGAATTTCTGACCGAAAACAGGGGGTTTTCGTTCAGGCACTAGTTAGGGACTTTAGTCGACCACTCGACTAATTGCGGAGCTAATTCATGAAGGATTTTGAGATCTTATTTGTTGATGACAAAAGAGAGACACTTTCTTTGGTAGATGAATATCTGTCTTATCATGGATATAGAATAACTATTGTTGACAGTGGCCTGAAGGCCTTTGAATTGGTTAAGGAGAGGGACTTTGATATCGTCCTTACCGATTTGAGAATGCCGGGGTTTAGTGGACTTGAACTTCTCACAGCTATAAAAAAATACCGGCATGAAATCGAAGTAATTATTATAACCGGATACGGAAGCATAGAGTCCGCCGTCGAAGCTTTGAAGCTCGGATGTTATGATTACATCCAAAAACCGATTAAATTCGAGCGCTTAAAAATATTAATTGATAGAATTATAGAAAAAAAGAAACTGGAGAGGGAAAATGCATTACTCAAGAGGAGATTAGAGGAAAGGTCTCAATATTATGAGCTGATCGGAGCCAGCCATGGGATGCAGAAGCTTTACGACCTGATTGACAAGATCAGCTCTAACAGTTCCACCACTGTCATGATTCAGGGAGAGAGCGGAACAGGAAAAGAACTGGTTGCCAGGATCATACATAAAAAGAGTGATCGTGCAGATAAGCCTTTTATTTCGGTAAATTGCGGTGCAATTGTAGAGGGGCTTCTGGAGAGTGAACTTTTTGGCCACGTCAATGGTGCCTTTACCGGAGCAGTCAGAGACAGGATCGGTCTATTTAAAGCAGCAGAAGGCGGCACCATCTTTTTAGATGAGATTACAGAAACCATTCCGCCCTTACAGGTCAAGATGCTTCGGGTTCTTCAGGAAAAAAAAGTAAGGCCTGTTGGTGATACAAGAGAATTAGAGATAGATGTCAGGGTGATAGCTGCCAGCAACAATGACCTGGATGAAGCCGTAAAGAGCGGAATTTTGAGAAAGGATCTTTTTTATCGGCTGAATGTTGTTTCTGTCAAGATATCCCCACTTAGAGAGCGAAAAAAAGATATTCCACTTTTGGTGAATCATTTTATAGATAAATTTAACAGTAGAGGCAAAAGGAGGATTGTGAGTATCTCCCCGGAAGCAATGGATATTATGTTAAACTATAATTGGCCTGGGAATGTGAGGCAATTAGAGAATGTTATTGAAAGAGCATTTGCTTTGGGAGCGGATGAAGTAATTGAAGCTGCTGATCTTCCCTCTGAAATAAAAAGGTTCGGGGAAACTTTAAAAACAGAGAAACCAGCTTATGCTTTAAAAGAAAATGAAACTATTTTAATCAAAAAAGCCCTGAATAAAACAGACGGAAATAAAGCTATCGCTGCTGACTTGCTGGGGATAAATATTACCACCCTTTATAGAAAAATAAAGAAATATAAAATCAACCAATTATCCAATCCACCAATCTCTTCTAAAATGTAACTCACATAAACAGAGAATTATTATTTGCAATTTGCATAAAAAAGAGAATTATTATTTGCAATTTGCAAATAATAGCCACATACTTCTATAACCTATTGAAATTCCTACAACTGTTGTTGAGTAGTTAAATAGTCGAGCCATTGAGTTATAAGGGGCCTTGAACTACTCGACCAAGTTCATTTTCCATCAAAGACTTTTCCGCTTTTGCATATTGCATAAAATAGTCCTTATCTTTAGAGGCACTTTACCTTTCTCTTTTTTAAATCTGTTTTCCCAACGCATTGATATTATAAAATTAATACCTTTTTTTGAGAATCATCCTAAATTACGGCATGGGCATTGCTTAAGTACTCAGGTTATACAGGTTATAGGTGTCTATAATTGGGATATTTTTCACCAGTCTATAACGAGGAGCAGTAGATTGCTAAATGTAGCTTTTGATAACAGCGCACTGGAAGCTCCGGATTTACATTTGGAAAGCACTATCACTGCAGGAAAGCCAAAGAATCAATATAAGTTTAAGGATATTATTGGCCAGAGCGATAAAATGCAAGAGGTCTTCAGGCTGATTGAAAAAGTGGCTGATAGTGATAGTACAGTCATAATTAATGGAGAGACCGGAACGGGAAAGGGATTAGCAGCCAGAGCAATTCATCGGCACTCATATCGAAAAAGCAAACCGTTTGTCTCGATAAATTGTGGAGCTATTCCAGAAAATTTATTGGAGAGCGAGCTGTTTGGGCATGTTAGGGGAGCTTTTACCGGCGCAACAACAACCAGGCGTGGAAAATTTGAAATTGCTGATGGCGGCACCATTTTTTTAGACGAGATTGGTGATATGAGTCCCGACCTTCAGGTAAAACTTTTAAGAGTTTTAGAAGAAAGAGAATTTGAGCAGGTTGGCGGGTGCAAAACCATAAAAGTTGATGTAAGAATCATAGCCGCCACCCATCGAAATTTGGAAGAAGAGGTTCAAAAGGGAACTTTTCGGCAAGACCTGTTTTACAGGCTCTATGTAATACCGATAAAACTTCCTCCGCTAAGAAAACGCAAATCAGACATACCCATCCTTATTACTCATTTTGTGGATGAAATTGGCCGTGACAAGAATAAAGAGTTAGATGGCGTATCAGACAGTGCAATGAAGATGATGATGCAACATTCCTGGCCGGGGAATGTAAGAGAGCTCAGGAATATGATAGAAAGATTCGTTGTTTTAGGCGAAGATGGGGATGAGCTATCAACACGGAATTTACCGGATAAACTGACAAATTTCAACGACGGCAATGTAGCCGTGACCCAGGTAGAAATTTCACAAGATGGAATATGTCTGAATACTGCTGTAAATGAGTTTGAAAAAGCTCTCATTGTTCAATCTCTCAAGAAGACCAAATGGGTCAAAAATAGGGCGGCAAAGCTTCTTCACCTTAATAGGACGACACTTGTGGAAAAGATTAAAAGACACCATTTGCAACAGACTTCTTCCCCCCTCCCTCATGACCTTGTTGATTCACCCTAACAGCCGATATGTGTCAAAGAAGTGACATCAATATCTAAAATTTGACGCAAATCAACTGTAAACGGCTACCACCTATCAAAGTCGCGCCAGACCATATCTGATAACGCCTCTGCCAGCTTGTCAACATCCAACTCGTAAACTCGTTTCATCTCTCCCAAATTTCTACTTTCCAATTTCGAGCCGTGAACGGCTAC
>JAYEFW010000004.1:7175-10276 GCA_034658795.1 Thermodesulfobacteriota bacterium | reverse complement strand
ACCACCTATCAAAGTCGCGCCAGACCATATCTGATAACGCCTCTGCCAGCTTGTCAACATCCAACTCGTAAACTCGTTTCATCTCTCCCAAATTTCTACTTTCCAATTTCGAGCCGTGAACGGCTACAATCAACTAATCCCCTACTCGACCACTAATGGCATGATTTTTGCTGCTGTTTTTATATAAACAAATGTATTGGAGTTTGAGAGAGTATTATAATGACCTGGAGCAGAGGGCAGCAAAATTGAATATAGAATTAAAAGATAAGGGTAAGTCTCCGGAAATAGACTTAAAAGAGAAGGAGGATGCAAGGGAGGATTTTCATAACATTCTCGAAAGTCTAAATGTTGGAGTAGTGGTTATTGACCTGAAAGGAGAGATTATCACCTTTAACCGAGCAGCAGAGAATATAACCGGTTTATTTTCAGAAAAAGTTATAGGGAAAGAGTTTGATAAAGTTTTTGATCCGAATTTTTTTCTAAATTCGCATTTAGACTTTAAATCTCTTAAAGATATTCAGCAAAACGCAGATGTTGAGGCAGAAATCCGTCGGAAAGGCAAAAACACTTTCTATGTAAGCCTGTCGATCTCTCCGGTAAAAAACCCGGAAGGAGAAAAGATCGGAATAGTTCTTGCTTTGCAGGATATAACCCGGCTGAAAAAGCTGGAGGAACGGTCAAATCGTACTGACCGCCTGGCTGCCATGGGAGAAATAGCGGTAAAGATAGCGCATGAGATCCGTAACCCTTTGGGAAGTATTGAGCTTTTTGCCACTGTTCTGAAGAAGGATCTGAAAGACTTTGAAGAATTAAAAGCGCTTGCCGGACATATCTCATCCGGAGTGAAAAGCATCAACAATGTTATATCGAACCTTCTGCTCTTTATAAGACCGCAGCAGAAGCCGAATTTTCAAACCATTGATATCTGTGATTCACTTGATGATTCCCTGTTTTTTTCCAGCCATCTGGTTAACTCTGATAATGGCATTGATATTATTACAAGGTATTATTCTAAGCCTCTAATGGTATATGCTGATTCGGAATTATTGAAACAGATATTCCTCAACTTGATTTTGAATGCTATTCAGGCGATGCCCCATGGTGGAAAATTGACTATTTCTACCAGAAAACTAAATGGCCGATCAAAAAAAGATTTTGCGGAGATCAGATTTGCCGATACGGGCACAGGCATATCCAAAGCCGATATGCTCAGAATTTTTGATCCATTTTTTACTACAAAGAAGAGAGGCACTGGGTTGGGTCTGGCGATTGTTCACAACATCACAGAAGCTCATGGAGGTGCTGTCGATATTAATAGCTCGGAAGGGAAAGGGACAGTGTGTACAGTTACCTTGCCTTTGGTGGGTAGTTGAGGAAATGATATGCAAACGCAACCGATATTAGTCGTTGATGACGAACCGGATATGAGAATAGCGCTCACTCATGCATTGAGCCATAGTGGATATTCGGTTGAGAGTGCTTCCAGCGGACTTGAAGCTCTGGAGAAATTTGAGGCAGATGAATTCAGTCTAATAATAACCGATGTGAAGATGCCGGGTATGTCCGGCATAGAAGTTTTGGGAAAGGTGAAGAAAATGTCTCCCAAGATCCCGGTTATAATGATTACTGCCTACGGAACCATCAACGATGCCGTAGAGGCTATGCAGCAAGGAGCTTCAGACTACATTCTCAAACCTTTCTCTACGGAAATCTTAGAAGCTGCCATCAAAAAAGTTTACATAAACTCAAATAGCAAGGCTCAAAGCAAATTGCTTGAGGTCTATTCAAAGAGAAACTCGGAAACCAAGAAAATTATAACCCAGGACTCAAAGTTCCTTAACATCCTGGAATTGGCTAAAAACGTGGCTCCCAGTAATGCCACGGTTCTTATCATGGGAGAAAGCGGAACAGGAAAGGAATTATTAGCCTCCTTTATTCATCAGCATAGCGGCCAAAGCGATAGGCCTTATGTTGCAATAAACTGTGCTGCCCTGCCGGAAAGTTTAGCTGAAAGCGAACTCTTTGGTTACGAAAAAGGGGCCTTTACCGGAGCTGTAAGCAGAAAGATAGGTAAATTTGAATTGGCTAATCATGGCACTATTCTTCTGGACGAGATAACCGAGATAGCCATACCGCTTCAAGCCAAACTTTTAAGGGTGCTTCAGGAAAGAGAAATTGATCGGGTTGGAGGCGATAAACCTGTTCCGGTTGATACAAGAATCATCGCTATTAGTAACATTGATATAAATAAAGCTGTCAAAGAAGGAAAGTTCAGGGAAGATCTATTCTACAGAATAAATGTTATTCCTCTCACCATTCCGCCGTTACGGGAGCGGAAGGGCGATATACCATTATTGGCAAATTATTTTTTAGAAAAATATAATTTAAGCAATAACAAAAAGATGACAAAGATAGCTGAAGAAACAATTTTCCTTCTTTTAAGATACGATTGGAAGGGAAGTGTGAGGGAATTGGAAAACACTATTGAAAGAGCCGTACTTCTTGGGAAAGGCGAAGTCCTTTTGCCTAAGCATCTATTTTTAGAGGAACTGGGCAGCAATGGGAAAAAATCGGCTTCTATCAGAGCCGGCCTGTCTGTAAAAGCGATGGAAAAGGAGTTGATCTTTCACACATTGGAAGAGGTAAATAACAATCGGACACATGCAGCAAAACTTTTAGGGATCAGCATCAGGACATTGAGAAACAAATTGAGAGAATATAAACAGAAGTAACTTTTCAAGATGATTTCACAAGGCCGGAAGGAGGAAGGCGTATTAGTTATACGTCGACGACTGATAACGCAGTGAAATTATTTATCTGAAAGTCTATAATAGGCAAGTATTGCCTGTTTGAAGGGAGTAGGAGCTTGTCAAAAACGAATTGGAGACAACAGAATCACTGGAAAGATAAAAAAATAGCTGATAAGTCAAGATGTTGGAGCAAGGACTAATTATTGACGCCGCTTTTGGTATGATATTTGCTTTTAAAGAAAATAATCACCACGGAAGGGCACGGAGTTTCACTGAAAGTTTGTAAACATTGAGTAAGGGATGAAGCCCAATTGATTAATCATCTCAAATTTGGTGCAAAGACGTTCGAAA
>JAYEFW010000004.1:3982-7075 GCA_034658795.1 Thermodesulfobacteriota bacterium | reverse complement strand
TATTTGCTTTTAAAGAAAATAATCACCACGGAAGGGCACGGAGTTTCACTGAAAGTTTGTAAACATTGAGTAAGGGATGAAGCCCAATTGATTAATCATCTCAAATTTGGTGCAAAGACGTTCGAAATGTTGAGAAAAGTATTTTGATAATTCAGTGTAATTCCGTGAAAATTCGTGGTGAACTATTACAAAAAAAAGGAAAAATTTAAAAATGGAACCACAAGGAATATTTAGCGGAACAATTCCTCTTTTGGAAAAGACTTTAGACTTGAGATCCATCAGACATAATTTGATCATTTCAAATGTCGCCAATATGGATACTCCTAATTATAAAGCCTTTGACATAGTTATTAAAGAAGAGCTTGAAAAGGCAATGGGGGCAGGAAAAAATATAAAGCTTGAAAAGACCGGACCAGGGCACCTTTCCGGACGTGAAACATGCCCTGGTAATGTGAAATCCAGAGCCGCCGGCACTCAACAATTCACCATGAAATGCAACGGTAATTCTGTGGATATTGACAGGGAGATGGCAAACCTGTCGGAAAATAATTTGATGTATAATGCTTTAGCCCAAATTATTTCCAGAAAATTTGAAGGGCTAAAGAATGTTATTAAAGAAGGGAGGTAGGTAAAAAATGAATTTTTTAGATGCCCTACACATAAGTTCTTCAGGATTGACTGCTCAAAGACTCCGAATGAATCTGATTTCCGGTAATCTGGCTAATATTAATACAACCCGTACACAGCAGGGCGGCCCCTACAAAAAAAAAGATGCAGTTTTTGCCGCTCATACGGATCGTCAATCTTTTGGGAACATGCTGAAGTCTCAAATGACCGGCAAATCATTTGAAGTGAAGGTTGTTGGAATCATCGATGATCCAAGACCTCCTCAATTAAAATACGATCCTCAACATCTGGATGCAGATAAAAATGGATATGTGGCAATGCCGAATATTAATTTAATTGAAGAAATGGTTAATATGATGTCGGCTACCAGGAGTTATGAGGCAAATGTGACTGCTGTCAAGGCTACAAAAAATATGGCTTTAAAGGCTCTGGAGATAGGACGCTAAGTATGAAAGAGATTGCCATTCAAAAAAATATAGAAACATCGCTCTCATTCCCTGCCAGGATGAAACAGATGCCTGAAGAACCGGAGAAGTCTTTTGGCGAAATATTAAAGAGTTCGATAGGCAGGGTAAACCAGCTCAGCAAGGAGGCGGATCAGGCTGTCCAGGCGCTGGCCACAGGTCAGGAAACAGATATCCACGGGACTATGATCGCCATAGAGAAGGCATCAATCTCTTTTCAGTTGATGATGCAGGCGCGCAATAAGATTATAGATGCCTATAAGGAAATTACGCGGATGAGCGTATAGGAATTGATGATTTAGGAATTTAGGGATTGGTTGAGTGGGGAAATAGTCGAGTGGTTGACTGGGTGGCATGGACAAACTTGTTTGTCCGTGTCTGGTCGAATCAACGAATCAACCAATAATAAATTTAAGGCATGGAGAAAAAATGACGCGATCATTTTCTGAGTTTCCCTTACAGCTAACAACATTATTAAAAAAGCTTACCCTTGGTAAAAAGATTGCTCTTTTAACACTTATCGGTAGTACAATATTGGGTTTTATCTTTGTAATGACCTGGGCCGGAAGGCCGGATTTCCGGATTCTTTACGCTAATTTAAATCCGGAAGATGCCGGAGCAATATTGACAAAATTAAAAGATCAAAAAATTCAGTATCAAATTTCTTCTAACGGAAACTCTGTTCTGATTCCAGGAGAACGAATATATGAAATCAGGATGGAGTTAGCTTCCCAGGGTTTGCCGCAGGGAGGCGGTGTTGGTTTTGAGATTTTTGACAACACAAAGCTCGGGATGACCGAATTTGTTCAGAATGTAAACTACCAGAGAGCATTGCAGGGAGAGCTATCTCGAACAATCAATGAATTTGCTGAAATTGAAAGTTCAAGAGTTCACATTGTTATGCCGTCAAAAGCTCTATTTATTGAGGAAGAGGAGCCGGCAACGGCTTCGGTTGTCTTGAAGGTTCGTTACGGCAGATTGTTGAGCAAAGATCAGGTTCAAGGCATTGTTCATCTTGTTTCATCGAGTATTTCCGGTTTAAATCCGGAAAATGTGACGGTAGTGGATAACAAGGGAAAGATGCTGGCAGGATTTAAAGACAAATCTACAATGGGGAGGGTGAGTTCTGATCAGTTAGAATACCTGGAAAAGGTGGAAAGAGGTTTAGAAAATAGAATAAAAACAATGCTGGAAGGAGCATTAGGAATAGGCAGAGCTATCGTCAGAGCCTCATGTGACCTGGATTTTAGGAAACAAGAGAAGACAGAAGAACTATATAAACCGGATAATAGGGTGATTAGAAGCGAACAAATTTTTAATGAGACTTCCAATGAAACGGAGACAGGTCCGGCAGGTATTCCCGGCGCATTTTCCAATACCAATGTGCCGGCAGGAGAAGCAAAAAAAACTATACCGGGCGGCAGTTTAAAATTTCAGAAACAGGACAAAACTGTGAATTATGAGATAGGTAAGGTGATCAGCCATACCGTGGAACCGATTGGAAAAATCAATAAAATATCCGTAGCAGTAATTGTGGATGGAACTTATAAAAATATTAAAGGGGAGGACGGGAAGCAGGAATCGCAGTATTTACCAAGGACTATAGAAGAGATGGCTAAACTGGAAAATATCGTCAAAAGAGCGGTAAATTTTGATGCTAAAAGAGGGGATGAGTTAGAAATCGTCAACATTCCCTTTGAAACCGCCGAGATGGCGGAAGGCGAAGAAAGTATAATGGAAGAAGGCTGGCTTTCTGATTTAAAGCAATATATGTTTTTTATAAAATATATCTTTTTATCTATTATTTTGTTTCTATGCTTCATATTTGTAGTTCGTCCGTTAGTTGCGTGGCTAACCTCAAGTCCGATCGAAAGTATGGAAATGTTAAACCAGCTTCCCAAGACAGTTGGGGAGATTGAAAGTGAATCTGCTCAAGGCATGCAGAGCTTGCCTTTCAGAGATCGTGCTTTAGAGATGATAACAAAAGATAGTGCACATTCCG
>JAYEFW010000004.1:0-3882 GCA_034658795.1 Thermodesulfobacteriota bacterium | reverse complement strand
GCTCATTCAGCTCATTAAAGATGAACATCCACAGACTATTGCAATAATCATAGTTCACCTTAAAACTGAAACAGCCAGCAAGATCTTGTCCGGACTGCCCGATGAAATAAAGACAGATGTGGCGGTCAGGATTGCCAATCTGGGAAGAGTTGAATCAGGGATGATCGAAGAGATAGCTGAGGTTTTTGAAGATGTCCTGAAAAGCAGTAAAGGTTCTGCGATTCGAGAAGCAGGCGGAGTTGATCGTTTAGCTGAGATATTAAACCAGATAGATGGAGTTTCAGGAGGGATTATCTTAAATGAGATTGAGGAGAACGATTCTGAACTGGCTGACCAGATAAAGCAAGGGATGTTTGTTTTTGAAGACCTGGTACTGGTTGATAATCAAGGTTTCCAGAAAGTATTGAGAAAAATTGAGACAAAAGAACTGGCAATGGCTTTGAAAGCAGCTTCTGACGAGGTAAAAGAAAAGGTTTTCAGTAACATGTCTGAGCGGGCAGCCGAGATATTGAACGAAGAGGTAGAAGTTATGGGGTCTGTCAGGATGTCAGAAGTGGCAGTTGCACAACAGGCGGTCACAAGGATAATTCAAGATATGGAAGCCAAAAAAGAACTAATAATTAGTGGACGCGGAGGAGAAGAATTCATTGGATAGAATAATTAAAAATGACTGTTTGAGCAGGAAAAATGCCTTAAAACCACACTGTTTCCCGGACATATCAGTTGGGTATTTACCAAACAGCGTAGAAGCGGTGAAAGAGGGCGGTTTTCAACGCATTAGTTTTGTTGGGACTAACAAGCCGTCTCCTGATCCGCCAAAAGTATCTGCAAGGAATGAAAAATCTGTTGAGGAAACAAAGCAAAAAGCCCGCGATGTTGAAAAACAGGCTTATATTCAGGGCTTTGCAAAAGGAGAAAAGGCCGGAATGGAAACAGGAAAGAACAAATTTAAACCGGCCCTTAATAATTTTCGTCAAGCCTTTCTGGAACTGGAAAAAGTGAGAAAAGAAATTTATCTGTATGCTGAAAAAATGACAGTAAACCTGGCTTTAGCGATAGCTAAAAAGGTTGTGTGTCATGAGATCGCCACAAACAATGAAGTTGTCTTAAATGTTGTCAAAGAAGCCGTCAAAAAAGTGGTGGATCATGGAAGAATTATAATTAAAATCAATCCATCCGACCTTCAGTTTATCAAAAATTCCGATCATGGTTTTTTGAATTTTGTTGATAATATCAAAAATATTACCTTTGAAGAGGACGAAGCAATTTCTGATGGAGGCTGTATCGTAGAAACTGATTTTGGAAATATAGACGCGAGGATAGAAAAACAGTTTCAGGTGGTGGATGAGGCATTTAAATGCGAGGCTTTGGCGAGAGGAGTTATCGCCGAAAAAAGAAAAACAGTTTCAGGTTGATTGTTGATTGGATGATTGGATTAAAAAATGGAATCAGCTATTGATTTAGAAAGATATTATATGACGCTGAATGCTTTATCTCCTATCAGGGCGAATGGAAAAGTAACAAAGGTTATTGGTTTGATTGTTGAAGCTTACGGACCTGTAACCAAGCTGGGAAGTATCTGCGATATTTATCATAGAGGAGATAAGCGAAAGATAAGAGCGGAAGTTTTGGGTTTCAGGAATAACAAAGTTTTACTTATGCCGCTGCAGGAGATCAGGGGAATAGAGCCTGGAAGTCTGGTAGTGGCCAGGGAAGAAAAGGCTTTAATAGGTGTGGGAGCCGGCCTGCTTGGAAGAGTGATAGATGGTCTTGGAAATCCCATAGACAGCAAAGGGTCTGTTTCAATTGAAAAAGAATATCCTATTTACACAAATCCCATCAATCCTCTCTTGAGAAGCAGCATAAGCAGGCCACTCGATATCGGAATAAGATCTGTCAACGGCCTTTTAACTATAGGATGTGGTCAGAGGATGGGTATTTTTGCAGGATCAGGTGTAGGCAAAAGTGTTTTGCTTGGTATGATCGCCCGTAAAACAAGCGCTGATGTCAATGTGATCGCGTTAATCGGAGAGCGAGGCAGGGAAGTAAATGATTTTATTAAAAAAGAACTCGGAGAGGAAGGGCTGAAAAGGTCGGTAGTTGTTGTTGCTACTTCAGATCAACTACCTTTAATCAGAATGAGAGGAGCATTTATTGCTACAGCCATAGCCGAATACTTTCGTGATCAGGGCAAGCACGTAAATCTTATGATGGACTCGGTAACCAGATTTGCTATGGCGCAAAGGGAAGTAGGACTTGCTCTCGGAGAGCCGCCCACTACAAAAGGATATACGCCATCTGTTTTCACGTTGTTGCCAAAATTGCTGGAAAGGGCCGGCACATCTTCTAATCATGGCACTATTACCGGTTTATATACTGTGCTGGTCGAAGGTGACGATATGAACGAACCAATCGCTGATGCACTGCGATCAATACTGGATGGACATATTGTTTTAACCAGAGAGCTTGCTATGCAGAATCATTACCCTGCGATTGATATATTAAAAAGCATCAGCAGGGTAATGGTTGATGTCGTAAGCTTAAAGCAGAGGGAAAATGCCAATAAGTTCAAGGCAATAATGGCTGATTACAAAAAGGCTGAGGATTTGATAAATATAGGAGCATATGTAGCCGGCAGCAGCCGTACGATTGATTACGCTATCGACATGATAGAAAAAGTAAACAACTATTTGAAGCAGGAGATCGAAGAAAAAGTGAGCTTTGAAGAGAGCGTTCAACAGCTTGAAGATTTATTTGAAGTGCCTAAAGTGAGCTAACGTATATTAAAATGCCTAAAGTTAAGGAATTCCGCCATTTTATATAGGTTCCTTAACGCTATCAATGCACAAAAAAGGGTGGTGGCAAGCTCTTGTAGTTTTGGGTTATCAATCAGCACGCCGAAGGCGTACCATAACTTTAGGCATTTTAGGCACTTTAGCTCACTTTAGGCACTCAGGAGTCATCATGTATAAATTTACTATCCAGCCACTTTTAAATCACCGAAAATTTATAGAGGAAATTCTTCAGAAAGAGTTATCTCTATTTAAAAGATTGCTGGCTGATGAAAAGAAAAAACTAAAGGATTATGAAAAAGCCAGGAATAGATTTATGGTGGAACTGCGGCAAAAACAGAGAGAAAGTATTACTGTTTCCGAAAACCTCCTATATTTTAATTTTCTTGTTCGACAGGCGAGTGATCTTGATAATCAAAGAGATATAGTCCTGGATGTTGAGAAAAAGTTTGATCAAAAACGTGATGATTTAATTGAAGCCATGAAGAATAGGAAAATGCTGGAGAAGTTAAAAGAGAAGCACTTGAAAGCATATAATCATAAGTTGATGAAAAATGAACAGGATTTTTTGAATGAAGTAGCTATTAATATGTTTAACCTGAGATGCCGGCAGGAAGGATAATTGAGGAAATAAAAGAATGCAAACAGACCTTCTTATCTTGCAAGATCAAAACGAAGTTTTTTTAACGGGCATTAAAAGTGAAAAAGGGAAGGGTGATAATATTTCTAAAGCACTGGAATCTGATGATTTGTCAGAAGGAAAGGATGCGGACTTTCTGTCTACCCTTATTGGGATCACAAATGATCAGGAGATGGCGCAAACAGGGTTCAAAGTTCAAAGCCCGGAGCCGAAAGCCTGGAACGTAGGGTTCGTGGGACAGAGGTTAGAGGTCGGAAGTCAGAGCACAGAAGAAGCTGAAAGCCTGGAGCTGAAAGCTGAAAGCTCAAAGTTGAAAGCAGAAAACTCAAAGTCAGGAGCCGAAGGTTCAAATTTGAAATCAGAGATTTCAGAGTCTGGAGTTCAAATTTCAAAGGTCAAACCAGAAAGTTTGGATCTGAGAGCAGAAAGCCCGCAACTTAAAGCAGAAAG
>JAYEFW010000003.1:2830-6565 GCA_034658795.1 Thermodesulfobacteriota bacterium | reverse complement strand
AGGGCAGTCATGCCGATTCTCAACATGGCTTTGTGAAGCGGCACAGTTGGATACCGTGCAGGTAAAACAAAAATATCTTCTTCAAGCAACCTTTCAGATATCTCCAGCGCCCTGTTTTCATCTCCGATTTCTACTGCAAGAATATGAGCATCGCCTTTTACGCAAAAACCCTCGTAAACAAGCTTTTCTTTGGTAAGACTGCTTATCTCGCGCAGATGTTTTCTTTGTTTTTCGCATTGAGAAATAATCCCTAAAAGGTCTATGGCTGATGCAGCATGCGCTTCAGGAAGAGAAGTGGTATAAATTAAAGGAGAAGAAAAATTAAAAAAATATTCTTTAAAGTCGGCGGGCATCAGTACAAAAGCACCAAAAAGACCAAGAGCCTTGCCAAATGTACCAACTCCAATGTCCGCTACATCACGGGCAATGCCCTTCCCATTTTCGCCTGTCGCTCCGAATGCATGTGCTTCATCAACTATGCTGAAAAAGTCGAAGCGTTCTTTGAGGGCTTTAAAACCCTGAACATCAAGAAAATCTCCATCCATACTGAAAAGGGACTCTGTAAGCACTGCGGGTTTATTCTTACTGGTTTTTTCAAGCCATTTGCAAAGATGAGACATGGAGTTATGGTTATATCCATGGAAATCCGCACCACTTAAAAGCATACCCTTCACACTGCTGGCATGTATATGCTTGTCGAAAATCAACAAATCACCTTTTTCAAAAAGTGCGGAAGCAATACCTATATTTGCCTGATAGCCGCTGGGAAAAAACAGAGCATCCTCATATCCAAAAAAACGGGCATATTCTTTTTCAGCCTCGTTGATAACAGAATAATTTCCTGAAACAAGCCTTGACGAAGAAGAAGATGTAGCATACTTCAAAAAATTACCTGATACTTTACGTTTAAGTTCATCAGACACCCCAAGGCCAAGATAGTCGTTTGACGCAAAGTTTAATACTTTTCTGTTTCCTATAAAAAAATATTTTTCTTGTCTTTTATTTATTTCAACAGGCTTTCTGTATAGACCTGCGTTATGCTGGTTCAGCAATCTGTTTTTGATTCTCTCTGCAAACATGAAAAAACCTTGCGATAATGCGCCTGTAATATTTTTTTGTTAAACATGCGGTCATAATCAATAGTTGCGTACAAAAACTCACCTTCAATCTGTACCTTATTTCCCTTGCCGGCCTGTAACGCATAGCAAAAAGCAGATTTGCTCTGACTCACAAGTGTTCCCTTAAGCAGATAACTGCCATTTAAAATATGATTGGCAGGTATAGCGCATTGGTTTATCTTTAACAAAAAGGCATGGTTTTCAAATCCGGTCAGAAAACGAACATGATATGCCCCTAATTGTGCAAGAGACTCGATTCCCAGGTAGGCAGGATCGTTAAAATACTTTTTTTTACCTGCAATAGTCGCGGCTCCGATTTCTGATATTCTGTCCAAAAGGACAAAATCGTCTAAGCCCGAATTTATTTTTATTCTATTAACGATATTCATCATATCTAATGAGTGTAACCAAAATAGAACTTCGGTAATTGAAAAAAACCAAAACGTAACAGTTCGCACTATCGTCATTCCGGCTTCATTTATTGAGAAGTTGTAAATTAAATAGATAAATGTTCTATTTTGATTACACCTGAAGCGAATATATTTTCAAAAAGGTAAAGCGTTACAATTAATTATATTTTCTTACAATCAGAGCGCTGTTCTGCCCTCCAAAACCGAAATTTTCTAACAATATATTATCTATCGAGCATCTTCGTCCCTCACGTACAAAGTTAAGCCCCGCATGGCACGGTTCATCAAGATTTCTTATTTTTGGGAGATAATTGTACTTCATGCAGGCAAGACATATTGCAAGCTCAACAGCACCGCATGCCGCAGCTATGTGTCCTATCCATGATTTAAGTGCAATGATAAATGGAGGCCTTTTTCCGCAAACTCGATTAATTAAATCTGCTTCCATTGAATCATTTAATAGAGTCCCTGTCCCATGTGATGAAATAACATTGATATCGAAAGGGGTAAGCTCTGCTTCCTGTAAAGCCGCATTCACTGCCCTTTCCGCCCATATCCCACCTGGTTCAGGAGCAGTCATTGAATATCCATCAATAGAAGCACCATAGCCGCAAATCTCGCCATAAATTACAGCGCTGCGTTTTTTGGCATGTTGGAACTCTTCAAGTAAAAAAAAAGCGCCCCCTTCTCCTGGCACAAATCCATTTCTGCTTCTATCAAAAGGCCGGATGGCTCTTTCAGGTTTACCCGTTCCATCGCAAAGGGCCTGAGCTTTTTTATAAGCCCAAATAGCGCTTTTGCTTAACCTTGAATCGCCTCCGCCTGCAAATGCAAGATCAATGTATCCATCCCTGATTTTTCGAAAAGCCTCGCCAATGGCTTGCAATGAAGCGGAACATGCTGTTGTTAGAGTCTGATTCTCCCCGTGGATTCCTGTCAATTTGGCAATAACTGAGGCAGCAGTATTTGGCAGGAATTTCAACATCCAGAGAGCCATAAGATCTCTTCTATCTATTTCTCCCCCTTTGATATCAGGGAATTCCCCTCCGATATCCAGATTGGGCCCTGTCCCTAAAAAAAGACCAGCTTCTGCTAATAATTTTTTGTCTATTCCTGCTTTTTTTACTGCTTCAATTGCTGATGCAACACAGAACCGGGCTCCTCTGTTTAGATATCGCCTGTCTTTAAAACGACCTGCAAAATCTTTTAAATCAAAGCCGTTAATGGGACTTATAACTACTTCACTATTAAAATGCGACCTCTCGAACGAAGTATTTCCATTTTTCAAATTACCGATTATTTCCTCTATAGTAAAACCTAAAGAGGAAATAACTCCAATGGAAGTAATGACAACTCTTCTGTGTCTGTTATCCATAATGATCTTTATAAAAGTTCACCACGGAACGACACGGAGTTTCACTGAAAATTGAAAACAATGAGTAAATGTAACTACTCAGGTTTACAGTTCCATGGTTCACGGTTCAAGTTTAGAGAGCGATAAAAATTGAACGGGGCAACCAACCTTGAACCCAATCTGAACAGTTATGATAATTCAGTGTAATTCCGTGAAAATCCGTGGTGAACTATTGCTTATATCTCGCTAAAAATTTCTGAAATAGATTTTCTTGGAGGCATGTCTGGTTTTTCGTCCGGAAATCCCACTGTAATAAAGCATTTTATTCGAACATCATTTATCCCAAGGATTTCTTCAACATTCGGAATAAACACCAGAGGACCGGTAAGAATGCATGTTCCCAGCCCCAATTCTTCTCCTTTAAGGATAAATCCTTTTAATGCCAGTCCCACAGTAATATCAAGAGTGGTTTCTTCTTGTTTGTCATGCCCGATTATTTTTCCTTCAAACATTCTTTTTGAGAAGCTCTTATAAGATGTATTTGTCCCGGCAGCAAAGAGAATAGGCGCTTTAAACATGAATTCGGAAAACCGGTAATAGGTATTTATCAAGCTCTTAAGCTTCTTTGCTTCTTCCTTAGACTGTATTGCCCTCATGAATTCCTGTTTGCCTGAATTCAATGCCTGATAAAGCTTCTCTCTTTTTCCGGCAGAGCTGATTTTGATAAATCGAACGGGTTGACTGTTCGAAGGCGAAGGAGCCATTAAGGCGCAGTGCAGCATGCTGTTTATCCATTCTTCCGGCGGCATGTCCGGTTTATACTTTCTTATGCTTCTTCTTTTATTTATAATAT
>JAYEFW010000003.1:0-2730 GCA_034658795.1 Thermodesulfobacteriota bacterium | reverse complement strand
ATGATGTTTTCCAGTCTTTTACGGGAGAGGAAAGGAAGTTTTTCAACCAGATACTGCAGTAGATCATTGTTTTGTTGTTTTGCTTCAGTTACATATTGTCTTAGTTTTCTTAAAAATATTTCATCATCATTTACATCTATATTAAATCCGGAGTTTATTGCTACTGCAAGTTCCAGAAGGTCGATGGACTCAGCGCCCAATTCCCTTATAAGATAAGTTTCAGGAGTAATAATATAATTCTCAATATCAAGAATTTCCACCAGAATTTTTTTTATTTCTTCTAAAATATCCATAAGTTCACTTGCCCGCCGTCAAACCTCCGTCCATTGAAATTTCAGTAGCATTAAAGCCGGCGGACCTGTTTGAAAGATAAAAAAGTATTGCTTCAGCTACTTCTTTTTTTGTCAGGGCTCTTTTTATCGGTACCTTATTAATAACTTCTTTACTATGGTCTTGAATAAACTTTTTGCCTCGTCCTGAATCAATATAACCAGGACGCAAGGTTACAGTTGTAATTCCATGACCGCCAAGCTCAAGACCCAGATTTTTATATATGGCTTCCGATGCAAGCTTTGCTGCTGCATAAAATCCCTGCCCAGGGTTTGGCCTTTTTGCCGCTGCTGAAGAAATAAAAACAAGACGCCCTTTTTTCTTTTTCATCATTATCCTTGCGACTTTTTTTACGACTTCTGCGCGAAAGGAAACATTTTCGGCAAAATAACTGTAAACATCTTCTATATCTGCTGATGCAACAAGACTTTCAAAATTTCCCTGAACGAAATCTACCATAAAATCTATGCCATCACCTGTTTGATGCAATAGCGAATCTATTGAATCACGGTTGCCGAATTCAAGATAAACTGAGCTGTATTTTTTTTGGCAATCCTTCAAATTTTTTGATATATACTCCCGGCCTTTTTCGTTTCTGTATGTCAATATCGGGAACAGCTCTGCTTCAATCATGCGCCTGGCAAGAGTAATTGCGAGATCACAACTGCCGCCCAAAATAAGGGCTTGATTACCTGTAAATTTCATTTTCTAATTATTCCTGTTACAACAGGTTTCATTGTATCTGAACTGCTTCTAAAAAGCATGCACTTCATCTGATCTTTGCAGATTTCAATATCGAAATTGTATTCACCAGGAGAAATAAATTTTTTAAACCTGAAGTTCTCTATTAGGTATCCTTCGCTACAACCTTCTTCTTTCAATGCTTTTAAAAAAGCATGGATTATAAGACTTCCAGGCACAACCGGATTGCCGGGAAAATGCTCTGCATAAATTCTGTCAGATGGATCAAAATAAAATATGCCTTTTATGTTCATAGAATTAACTTTTTTGTAACAGCCCTGATAGATTCGTATGTAATATCACAAAGTCTGTCGAGCTCATCAATGGAAATGCTGAGCGGAGGCATAAGTACAATGACATCGCCCAGAGGCCTTATTATAAGGCCGTGCTTACGTGCTTCTTTTATTACCCTTTGCCCTGTCCTTTTTACGGTAGGAAAAGGTTCTTTTGTATCCTTATCTGCAACCAGCTCTATGCCAACCATAATTCCACATTGACGAACATCTCCCACATCGTCCAAGGCTTTGAAGGATTGCAATCTTTGTTTGAAATGCTCAATTTTTGCCTGAAGTTTATCCAGAACTTTTTCTTCCTCAAAAACTTCAAGATTGGCTATAGCTACTGCACAGGCCAGGGGATTTCCGGTATATGTGTGGCCGTGGAAAAATGTTTTAAACTCCTCATATTTCCCCAAAAAGCCCTTATAAATTTTCTCAGTTGTTAGTGTGGCTGCAAGCGGTAGATAACCTCCTGAAATACCCTTGGCAAGGGTCATAATGTCCGGCGCGACATCTTCGTGCTCACAGGCAAACATCTTCCCTGTCTTCCCAAACCCCACTGCAACCTCATCTGCTATCATAAATATATTGTATCTGTCGCAGAGTTCTCTGACTTTTTTTAAATAACCGGGTGGTTGAAGCAGCATTCCGGAAGCTCCTTGAACCAGAGGCTCAATCACCATTGCTGTGACTTCATCTGCATGAGCACTCATAATTTCTTCCAGTCTGCTTAAGCATTCAAAATTGCAGCCGGGATAAGATTTTTCGAACGCACATCTATAACAATAGGGTGACTCTGCTTTTATTGATTCAAAGAGAAGCTGTTTATACATTGAATGAAAAAGATCAATGCCTCCGACGCTAACGGAACCTATGGTATCACCATGATATGAGTTGTGCAGGGATATGAATTTCTTCTTTTCCGGATTTCCATCTTCAGCCTGCTGTTGATATTGGAATGCTATCTTAAGTGCTATTTCAACAGCAGTTGAACCGCTATCTGAGTAAAATACTCTTGTTAACTCTTTGTGCGCAATTTCGACAATTTTTTTTGCATATCTGATAGCAGGAACATTGGAAAGCCCCAGCAGAGTTGAATGAGCTATTTTGTCTAACTGCTTTTTAACAGCGATATCCAGTGCTTTTTTTCTGTGTCCGTGAACATTTGTCCATAAAGAAGAAACTCCATCAATATATTCATTTCCATAGATATCTGTTAAAGTACAACCATTTCCGCTCTCAATTATAAGGGATTCCTCTTTCTCATAATCCTGCATCTGCGTAAATGGATGCCATACATATTTTCGATCATCTATCTCCAACTGTTTGTTCCGCCCTTCAATTGCTTTCAATTTAAACTCCAATGCAAATATCGTAACAT
>JAYEFW010000002.1:1780-6576 GCA_034658795.1 Thermodesulfobacteriota bacterium | reverse complement strand
TAACTTTTTATCTTTCATGGGTCAATAGTAGACTTGACCCCATTTTGACCCCATTTATAGTAGACTTGACCCCATTTCCTCATTCCTACATTTTTCGGGGCTCAATCACACAGCCTGCATCCTTGCTCCGCCCGGCTTAGGACTCTCCTCTCAGAGCTGACCCTCGGACGCCACTATTGACCTGCTGGCTAAGCTTTTGTCAAGTGGGACTTCGCAGCACCTTACGCCCCATGCTCAATGCCAGAGCAAGCTCTGCAAAAGTTGTGGATTACGTTAGCACCATTCTCCCCAATGCCACGGCAAGCCCTGCAAAGGGGTATATGACCAACTGGCCATATGCGATCACCCACTGGGTAACAACATCGAATTTCCTCCCAATTATCGGGAATCCCAACGATTCGGATTTATCTGGACACGAGCATGGCATGGTTAGCCCCAACTTCCACTACTGGTTTATATAGAACTTTTGCAACATGATGCATCAAGTCCCCGACACTGCCAGTTTAAATGAGATGACATTTTCTTCAATATTTTGGATTAATGTCAGAAGTTTTAAAATGTCTTTTCGTTCGAATTCAGGTTGATCGTCATCTTCATGAACTCCTTTGTTTAGGAGGCTCCATGGATATCTTGCTTTTAATTCTGAAAGGTTTTCTATTAGTGCATCCACCCCTGATATTTTTTTAAGCTCTTTTATCAAACTGTCTACAACGGTGGATAAGTCAGGAGGAACGCGCGGAGAGCGCATTGTTACTTTCAGGTTTACTCTCAAACGCCTGTCAAGTTTTTTCCAAAGCTGATAAGAAATGCTTTCAACCGCCCGGCGACAATCTGCGGCAGAGTCTTTCAAGTTATTCTTGCCCAAGGACTCCTTCGCCTTGAGCAAATAGTGCTTTGAATCGCCGATTGAAACTTTTACTCCACGGGTTTCAATGGTGTCGGCGGGAAAAAACCGATAACTTTTTACATGCTTGTCGGCCTGTGAGGTGCCAAGTGTATGCTCAAGTTTATTGATGAATGTTTCACCGTGGCAAGTCAGAATATGTTGTTTGTCTTTCAGATCGGCATGACTCAACAAGAGTTCTGCAACACCGCCTCGATGGTCGTCGTCAATGGCATTTACAATGTCATCAAAAATCAGGAATCCAAGATTTTCATGAACTACTTTGGCAAGCAAAATTGAAAGGCCGAGTACTTTGATGTGACCTTCACTCAAGATATGCAGGGCATCATGAGTTCGCGTGTCCCCCTTGAATTTGATTTCAATTTTTGCGCCGGGAGTTGCGGGGAGGGTCAGAGAGTCAAGAAGTTCAAAATTAGGATCGTGCGCATTGATGTTATTGTAATACTCTTTGACTTTTTCAGAAAGTCCAGTAGAAAGTTTAGACGGCAACTGGTTACGAGTTAACTTCAACTGTTTGATCAACTTTTTGTACGCATATGCATACTTCTGATTGGTGGCGATTTTCAGCTTTTCTTCTTCGATTTCTTTGATTTTTGCTTCATTGGCGGCTGTGAAATCATTGATGGACTTTTTGAGTTTCGCCTTTTCGGTGTAAAAATTATCCTTGGTAGTGGTTAAGCTAACGAGTCGGGTGTGGAAGGCTTGGTATTTCTTCAATTCTTCATCCACACTTTTCTGCTGATCCCTTTTTTCAGATAACGCTTTGTTGTGGTTTGAGACGGCAGCACGGATTGTCTCAATATCCGCAGTTTGTGTTTCCAGAACAGATAGCTCTGATTCAAGTCGTGGTTTCCAACTCTCTATGGTTGCCATATTGTTGAAAACAAACTCGGTCAACCTTGACAAGGTGTTCCCAGTGTATCCGGCAGTATTGATCTGCTGATTTATTATGTCGATTGTTGAAATCGCCGTGCGCACATCTTTTGAAAGAGTATCGGCATTTTTTGCAATTTTATCCTGTAATTCAGAAAGGCTTTTAAGCTCGCGCAGCTCATTTATTGCATTCTCAAACGGATTGACTGCCACTTCTTCAATCGGAGTTTTACAAGCAGGACAACGGGATTTGTCACCACCTGGAGCTGTGCCAATTGATACTATCGTCGAATACAACTCCTTAAAATTGACATCAGAAGAAAGAGTAGAGAAGTGTTTAATGTCTGTGTCGAGAGATTTTAGCGAGGAACTGATTGTCGATAAAATTAGAGGCAATGAATCAAGTGATTCGATTTTAAGGTCTTCTGGAATCTGCTCAGTCTTCTTCCGTTGAAGATCTCCAATGTGTCCTGAAATACCATCGGCACCGTTTAAGAACAGCTTCAAGTCATCTACAGTAAAAACATCTATCTGAGAGACCTCTTTGATCAAAGATTTTGTATTTTTCTCAATTTCCAACAGATCGGAGCCGATTTGTGCGACCCTATTTTTCTTTTCATCATGCTTTTTGCTTTCAGCTTCAAACGCAATAGCCTTTGCATTTACAAGAGTTATGTACTTCTCAAAATCATCGGTAAAACCGTCAACAAAAGCACTGAAAGCATCGAGCCCGAAAAGCGTTGCAATCCGGTCTTTCTGGGCACTTGCTGTTGTTGCAGTTATTCGTGCAAAACTGTCTATCCGATTTTTCTCAACGAATGCAAAACGGTAAAGTGCTTGATTTTGAGGGATAGATATTTTTTGACCGCTGGCGTCTACACTATATGCAATTGGCAATACTGCTGAGCCTTTTTGGGTATTTCTAATGTAGTCAGCTATGGCAATTCTTTTTGCTTCTGCCTCTTCGATCCCGCCAAGCAGTGCGTATTCAAGACCATCGCAGAAACTCGATTTGCCAGAACCATTCGGGCCGTACATGAATGTGTATTTCTTGTCAAAGCTGAACGATTCGTTTGTCGCAAATCCTCTGAATGGACCGATTTTCAGTTCTGTTATCTGGTCGAATTTTTCCGAACTGCTGGACTGATGACTTGAAACATCTGGGAACTCGGAAGAGAGTGTGGCATGATACTTTTGTATCAGCTCATTTAGTTTTGAGGCTCTATTGCTACTACCCCTTGCAGTTGTGAGCGGTGCCAATGTGTCAAAGTGAGTAACCAGCAGATTGAGCAGTTTGCGGTCGATTTTGGTGAGTTTTGAATGATCAAGGCTGACGACCCACCGTAAGAATTCCTGTTTGACTACAGAGGTCATTATTTCCTCTTTATCTGTGATGTTTTTTCCTTCTAAAAATTTTGCGGCTAATCATCTGTGTCATCTGCTTGGGCTAACGCAGAAGTCACCTGCTGGTGTGGAGCGCAGCGAAACACCAGTCAGGTGAACTGACAGGTTCGGTGTCAATAAACTGCTAAAGGAGTTATTTGGAGATCCCAAACATCTTGTTCTCTATTTATAGGCTGCCAAACTTCTCCATATACTTTTAAAGGTATATTTCTTCCAATGGACTGTTTATAGTTGCCGGAAACAGAACTCTCCAGTTTTGATTTTTGGATCATAAAAGAGATTGAGACTGTCTTATCAGAACCAGATATATAGCTACTTACTGGATGCCTGAGAATACATTTATAGAATTCAGTGGATTCCTCGATAATTATAAAAGATCCTTCAACTATTACCCAACCAGAGGTTTTTTCCAGTTTTACGAGAGTTTTTTCAGCAGCTTTCTCTTTAAGTATTATTGAATGTTTTTCGATTTTATCTTCAGGCAATTCAAATCCATATTCATCTCTAAGTTGTATGATATGTTTCTGAAACTCCTCTAACTGGTTTAATTCAACATCTACCAATTCAATATCAAGAGCAACTTGTTGGTTTTTTGTTGTCTCTCGTTGATAACGAAGAAACATCCCATTTAAAGAAATTTCGGGTAATTTTGAAGTGCTAATCCATTTTGTTAAATCCTTACCACCAACTTTTGACTCAAGGATTTTAGGCAAGTTGCCTTTAATATCTCCTGAAACTTCACTTACAAGCTCTTTCACCATGCTTTCCACTGTTGGTTCTCTGAAATAGTCATTGTAGAAATCACGGATTCTTTCCTTATCAGCGAAATGAAATGAAACCGTTGGTAAATTTAAAAGTTTATCTTTCTTATTTTCAATGGCCTTTGTTAATTTTGCACTTTCGCTTTCTGTTCTTATTGATTCCAGTTTCTTCTCAAACTTAGTGGTAAAATCAGAGAAGTTTATAGCTCTCCTCATTGAAAAAACATCAAGATATTTCCTGATCGTGTACGTTAGGAAAACAGCTACAATGCCAATTATAAATGGAGTCCCGACTTTTGAGATTACATCAATTAGATTATCCATAACTCAGTCTCCCTATTACACCGAACATATAGTAGACTGCCGAATAGTCGTCTTACAACACGGCTAATCTACGTACGAAATTGTTTTATACGGCTGTTTGGTCGTATAAAATGATCTATTTGTGGATTAGACGTCTTTTTTGCCCGATAAAAATTTTGATTTTAGTATTATATGAGTGCTTGAACAAATGATCATACAGGATGAATTTTCGCCAAAATGGTTATCATTTTTAACTTTCATGTGAGGTGAAGTCAACGAAATTATTATTCAGAAGACAACAAGGGGGGAATGCTGAATCGTGAAAAATTCATGGAAATCTTATGCAAAGCCGAAGTTGGATAAGGAATAGACGTGGTTTCGTTCGGGTGCGAAATTTTGAGCAAGTTAACATTTTTGTAGTTTATTAGGTAGCAATTTAACATAAATGTAATTTTGTTATTTGCTTTTTTCTCTCTTGATAAACAAATTATATTGAAATATTAGTAGATTAAATTCCTATTTTTTTCTTGGCATATCTATTGCTTTATAGA
>JAYEFW010000002.1:0-1680 GCA_034658795.1 Thermodesulfobacteriota bacterium | reverse complement strand
GGCCTTTTTTTGCGTGACCTGGGAGGACCTTTTGAAAATATGAAGGATGCCCCTATTCTGTCAGGTGTTTTCAGCGAAAAAGGGTTAAGGCGTCTGGACACATTTATGATGGAAATCGGTTTTATGACCAAATACAAGTTGTCTATTAAAGTCCCTAAAACGCCGCCAAAATGGGTGCCGAAGAGAGATATATACCTTGTCCGTGCCTATGAATATCCGGAGGAGTGGGATGGATTAAGCCGCAAGGAGTTGCATGAAAGACTTCTTATAATACGTCTTCAGCTTCGCGAAATGGGGGAAGAAAAAAAAGATATGATAGTCTTCTCCTTCTGGCCTGATACAATTATGATTAAAGAAATCGGCAGTCCCATGGATGTTGCAAACTATTTAAAGCTTGACCGCCCCGAGCTGGAGGCCGGGATAATAATGGCACAGGGCAGACAAAATACCAATTATGAGATCAATCTTTATGCGTGTCATCCTTTTTTCATTCAGGGTTTTTCCACAATGACCAATGGAGAAAATACCGCATTTATACCCATCAGGGAATATCTAACATCAAGAGGATTTCACGGGTACATGGGTTACCAGTCGGATTCGGAAGTTTTCACGCATATTCTGCATTATATATCTGCAAAGCTCGGACTTGGCATTGAAGCTTACAAACATATTATAACTCCGCTTCAGAATGAAGATCTTAAAGATCATCCAAATGCTTTCTTTTTAAAACAGCTCAAACATTCTTGCAGAAGACTTATAATAGATGGACCAAACTGTATAATTGGATGTCTGCCCAACAATACCCTTTTCATGGCTCAGGATAGAAAGAAACTGCGGCCTGGTGTTGTGGGAGGAAAGCAGGGAGTTTTTGCCTTTTCTTCTGAAATATGCGGACTTGATGCAGCTCTCCCCGACCGTGACAAGAGTAAAGACTTTCAACCAATGCATCTTGACACAGCCATAGTAGACCCTGAACGTCAGGAGGTTAAAATATGTCGTCAAACAGACCAATTACCCCTTCCACTTTAAGTATAAAAGATCTGCCCTGGCAAATCATATGGGATAAAGACAAATGCACTCTTTGCGGGAAATGTACTGCCGTATGTCCGGTAAATGCAATTGAACTGGGAGTCTTTCGCAAAAGAACCATAGAAGCAACCATTGGACTGGAAAGTACTCCATCTAATGATTTTAAGATTTATTACGGAATAAGGCAGAAAACTGATCCGGCATATAGCTGTGTTGGATGCGCTATGTGCAATCTGGTCTGTCCTAATGACGCGATAATACCTGCAAAAAGTGACGAGGCAGATAAACTTAGATATCATATTAATCAGGGTGGGCAACCCCGCCGTCGCGGAGGCAGGCGAAATACTCCGGACAGTCTTTTAGACACGATAAAATTTATAAGGATCTCAATGCTGACAGACCCTGCACTTGATGCCGGCCGTCACGAATTTGAGCTTACAACGCTGCTCGGAAAAATTTTATCTCCTGAAGAAAATTTAAGTTTTCTTAACGAAAACGGCTGGATACCGCCTGTAAGAGAAATATATCCTCTTATGATAGGGGGGATGTCTTTTGGAGCTCTGTCGCCAAATATGTGGGAAGGGCTTCAACTGGGTGTATCCTATCTTAATGAAGAATTATCTATGCCTGTTCGTATCTGTACGGGCGAAG
>JAYEFW010000001.1:0-6585 GCA_034658795.1 Thermodesulfobacteriota bacterium | reverse complement strand
TTCTTCCAGTGCCCAATGTATTGGCTTAGCAGTAATGGAGCCGCATGTGATCCATCGTATGCTGAAACCAATGGTGGCTGCTTGGAATTGTCTGATTATTAGAGCGTAACGCTTGCCGATCCTGCTTGCACGTCTCTTACATGTAAGTAGCGAACTCAGGTTCGAGCAAAGTCCTTAGAATGTCACATCTGGCGACGATACCACATAGTCTTCCGTTGTCTGTAATGGGTATACGAATGACGTCCTTTTCGCTCATAATCTTCGTGAGTTCGATAATGGGGATATCTTTGTCAGCAGTGATCGGGTCTTTGGCCATAATTTCATCAGCCGTGGTTTTTATCAAATCCTTGCCCTCCATGACCGCCTGTAGGAGGTCGATTTCTGTAATAATACCTATAATTTTACCTTCATCGTCTGTCACAGGCATACCGCTGTAAAGTCCCGAAAGAACCTGTAGAGTTACATCCCTGGCGGATGCGTGTGCTTTTGCGGAAACGACTGGTCTTACCATTACATCTGATGCCTTTAAGTCTTTCATGTGCAATTCTCCTTTTTTTTGTGATAGCATATAATGATTAGCGTTATTAATCCAATGGTTGTAAGATTGATTTACTTCCGGATCACCCCCTTTATGCCCGCAAAATCATCTTATCAAGCCCAACGGTAAGGTTAACCTGATGAAAAAGCAAACAAAATATGGCTGAAAAGCGAAAAAAGATCAATAAACAACAAAATTTGTAGAAACCAAAAAACAGCCGGGCTTTTTCAGTCAGAATTCATCCGCTTGTTCGGTATTCTTCCGTTTTTTCAAAAACCAACGAAAGTTGTTGAGTTGATGGGGCTTGAGCATAAGTCAAAAATCTTAAAACTTCATCCTCTTTTTCATTTATTTCAGAAAGTTTTTTAAAATCAATCCTTCTTAAAATATCTATATTAATTGGCCTCTTGGCATCAAAAAATATTAAAGATTTAAGAAATTTCATGCAAGGTTCAGAATTTAGTTCTTGAGCAAAAAGTATTGCTTCAGCTTTTGAACTACATGGGATAAAATAACAAGTATCATCTACCATAATCGGTTTTTTTTCATACTGCCCAATTGCACAGAAATGAATCCCTTTATAAAAACCAGAAATCGCAACCTTCCATGAAGTAAAACTATAATCACCAATACCAAAAACAGAAAACCGTGGACGATTCTTATAAATAATACTTTTTCTGCTATCCAAAATAGAAGAATACTGTTCCAAATATGCCCATGTTTTCGGTGCCGTTTTTTTGATTACTATAGTATTTTCTCCTACGGTCTTTTGAGTAACAATCACATATTTTCGAGGTGTAAGTCTATTATTGCCGAGATCTGATGATTTTAAAAGCGGATATAGATATTCACTCTCTATCTCAACGTATTCTCCAAAACCGTTTTTAAATTTATCATTATGCTTTGTTAACTCCATTGCCCTGGAAGCATCATGCTTAATTCCAGAACGCCATTTATAGTAATCAATACCATCTACATCACGATACTTCTCAAAATCATCAATATTTGCTATTAATTCATTAGCATATATACCTAAATGAGTTACTTCATTTCTAAAAGACAAATTATTATAAATATATGCGTCTTTAGATTTATCTTTAGAATTTACGAAAGTGACAAATAAGCAAGCATCAACAGATACGTTAAAATACTGTTTAGCATCAATTAAATGAATAGAACTATTACTAATTTGGCTATTATTAATCCAAAAGTGTTTTAAAACTTTCCTAGCGGTTGCTGTTTTACATAACATTGCTATGCATGCGTTACATCCCTTTAAGCTTTCAATTAATTTTATTAGCATCCATTCTGCTATGTCGAAATTTGCTTTTCCTGTTTTTGCTGCAAAACCACCTAAACCCTGAAAGTTAGATTTTTGAGGCAAATTGCTACTATTGAGAACACCCAAAGCCGCATTCGTAACCCACGGAGGATTTCCGACTACTAAAACTTTAGATTTTTTGTAAGAAAGAAACAGATCTTTCCAGTTTTTCTGGAAAAAATTTGCCACTTCAAAATGGCAATTACCTCGGCCATTAATGTTCGTATTACATTTTTCGATATATTGAGGATTTACATCGAACCCATAATAAGAGCAATCTGTTCCCCAAATAGATTTACAGGATTTAACGAAACTCCCTAAGCCACATGTTGGCTCGATAATAATGTTTGGTGTGGGGAAAATGGTTTTAATAAATTTTGATATATTATCGGTAAGTTCAATTGGTGTTTGGAAATCACCAAATTCTATTTTCTTTTTTTTCGTCATCAGTAAACCTTATTTATACCTTCAACATTGCCAGCTTCTTGAATTACCCGACTATATTGCAACCTCCACTGGAGGGCGGTTGATATCGTCAAATAGCCAAGTTCGGGCGGCTTTTGTAATATTTCTTCGGCCAGTTCTTGTGCTTGAATTTCATCGACTGGGAGTAAACGCTCTTCAAAAAAAGCTATAATATCATCTTGATTGCCATCGTTCTCGATGATTTTTCTCAGCCCTGAAGTTGTTTGGAAATCCGCCGTTCGATGTTTCTCGACAAAAACAGTGTGATGTATATTTAATCTGCCTGTTTTTTGTTTATTATTATCAATTTTCTCATAAACAAAAACGAGCAATGCGTATCCAAGGCCGTATATTTTTTGTTTTGCGTATTTAAAAGGGCATGATGACTGTGGCTGTTTAATGCTTGTTACTTTTAGATCAACCCCGAGTTCGGGGAAATCAATGCCTTTAGCGGATGAGCCTTCACTATATACATAGTTTTCATGCAGATATTTTTGAAATTTATGTTCTAAGTATGCCCCAACCGCCTTGCCGTCTGTTATACCAAACAAACTTGGCTCATTGTGAGAAGATTCATCTGTAGCAAATTTATTGGCTTCTGTCTGAAGAAGTTCAATTGTTAAGTTCGTTTTGGTCATTGTCTTGTAATTTCATTTTTTATGTTATCGAACGTTACGAATAACCGGTAGAAAAAGCTGAGAAAACAATGGGTAATGCGAAGTTCAACAATAAAGTTGGCAGATGTAAAAAATGCCACAGCTTTTTCTGTCCGAGTTAATTCGATGGTTCGGCGCTTTTTCTTATGGACTTGCATATGCAGGCATTTTTCTTTCTATACTCGTGAAAGAAAATTTTCCAATACAAATATTTTCCTTCTGCGGAAAAAAACGGGACTTTCTGCTATTGATATTGCTTTTAAATTATCATATCCGGAAACAAACCAAGGCTCTTTGCAAGGCGGAACTTCCCAAATCCAATTCGGCGTTTCAATTCCCATTTCATCACATAAATACTCTATTGTTGAAGCTAATAGTGAATCAATATTTTCATCGTTTAAGGAGAAAGGCTTTTCTATTAGACTATGATCTCGTGTACGACGAAAATCATCGACAAATTCCATAAATGGAATTCGCCAGTTTTCCCCGCTTTTCAACATAGTCATCTTAGCTTCTTGAATTGTCATGTATTCCATCGAATACTTCCTCTAAAAAAAACTGAGTCGCCGGTTTAACAATTCGGCGTGGATAATATTTATCTATTATTTTAAATACTTCATCAACAGCAGTGATATTTAATTCATTGATTAAAAACACAATGTCCTTACTGTCTGTTCCATCAATTCTTGCTGAAAGGGATTTCATCGCCAACATATATTCTGGATCAGCAACCATAACTACCAAATTGGACAAGTTAAGAAATACTTTTCTTGGATGCTCAACAAGAAATCCTTTAACGCCATCATTCAGCCAATCATTCACTAGTTTATACTCATTCGCAATCTCTTTGGCAACCTCTCTTATAATTTTAGATGGTTGAAAAATAGCATCAACGTCTTTTGTGCTGGGTCTTGCATCATAAACAAGACACATAACGGCACCACCATACAAACAGATTTCACCTTTTACATTTCGTCGCTGAAGCTTTGCGTTAAGAGCGTGCAAATATTTTAAAATTTCATCGCTTAGCATATTTTATCTATTTTAAAGTTTGGTTAAAAACATCTATACTTACTCTGTGTGCCGCTAAAATTCACCGGACGCCGAGCGTAGCGAGGGAACTTGGAGCGGCACGCTCCAAACGTTCCGGTGCAATTTCTTGTTGGAATATTTTTGGTACTTCATGTCAATGAATGTTCTTTGAAACTAAGTATTCTCGCCATAGGGTCAAAATGTCACATAATATAGTACAGTCCATTTTATTAATCGTAATAATTTCAAGGGCCTTGCTTAATGGATAATCAGTACTTTTATCGATATTGAAACCTTGCATTGTTCTGACTGTAGGGTTATTAGGCCAGTTAATCCATTCTTCATTATGATTGTAGTAATTTGCCATTGCATTTATAAATTCAATCTTTGTAGGCCGAGGCAATCCATCTGGATCAATAAAACCCGATTTGTTTTCGTGCATTATTGCCTGCGAAAAAGAAAAATAGGGCAATTTTACACGATAAAACCCCCTACTAAGTGTATTATCGCGCGATTTTGCCGAATAAAAAGTCTTAACATTATAACAGAATGACCGGGGAGATACATAATCTTTTAATTCTCCTACACCTAACCAGTTATTCTAAAGCTATCTCGCCAGACGTTTTGAAGTTCAAATTACTTGCCAGAATCATAACTATTTAAAATATTATGATATTAAACTAATATCTATAATTAATTTAGTTAATAAATAATATAAATTATATTGCATAAAGAAAAAATGATGTCAAAATTTCTTTGAGAATATTAGGACTCTGATTTATGTTCCAGATGCCATGAATTAAGGATCAAGGATAAAGATAAATGGTACAGGATAATCTATCGCATCGATTCGGACGCTATAGTTTTGCTGCATGCTTTTGAGAAAAAGTCAAATAAGATTCCCAAAACCATTATAGAAACCTGTAAACAGAGAATGAAGCGATATGATAATGCTTCAAAATAGAAATTTGATATTGGGAGAAAAAAACAATCCATTATTTTTTCGGGAGTGATGGAGAGATGAAACAGAGCAAAAGAAAGGCACTTGAAGAAAAAGGATATTTCCGGGTGGAGAGCGGTTTTCGCTGCATATAATGTGCTGGAAAAGAATGCCGAAAATATCGGTAGAGATATCAACCACCGGTTAAAAAAAATACACCCTGCGCCATTTGTTTGAAATCAATGACAATAGAACTTGATTCAAAAGAAATTCAATGATAAAAAAACTTATTACCCTTCAACAAAATAGGAAAGACAATATGGAGAAATAAAAAAATGCCAACATTGACCATGGAACTACCTGATAAAGTATTTGCAGCTCTGAGGGTTGGCCCGGATGACTTTACCAGAGAGATGAGACTTGCTGCCGCTGCCGCCTGGTACGAACAGGGGAAGGTAAGCCAGGAAGTTGCAGCAAGAATAGCGGGGCTGAACCGTACCGATTTCCTCTTGGCTCTTGCAAGAATGGGCAAGGATTCATTTCAAATAGATTTTGAAGACCTGGACAGGGAACTTTCCCGTGGATAATCCAGCCGTCATTAATGCTTCTCCGCTCATCTTTTTCAGCCGTGGGCAAAGGATGGACCTCTTACATCATTTTGCCGATCCCATATTTGTCCCTGAACCACTGGCTCATGAGATCAGGATGCGAGGCCTGCAGGATATTACGGCCAAATCGCTTGAAAATACATCCTGGCTTGAAATCGTTGCTTCTCACCCAACGCCGGAGATTATTTCGGATTGGGCACTGGGGCCAGGTGAATCATCCGTACTTTCATATGCCTATGCGAATCCTGGGGTGGAAACTATTATTGATGATCTTAACGGCCGGAAATGTGCATCACTTCTAAAAATTCCTGTACGAGGTACGTTGGGCATCATATTAGTTGCAAAAAAACGGGGATTGATACCACAAAGCAAGGCCTGTTATCGAAGAGCTTATAAGATCAGGGCTATATTTGTCGCGACAAATACTTGATGAGGCCTTGAGGAGAGTAGGCGAATAATCACCAAAAATGAAGCCAGTAATGAATGTTAAAAAGATTAAATATCGAGAACCGTCTGAAGCAACAAAAAAGCAAATTTTAGCTGCTTCAGGTAATCAATGCGCTTTCCCCACGTGTGCCCGCATTATAGTAGATCGGGAACATAATGTTATAGTCGGAAAAATCGCACATATTAAAGCACGTTCAGCAGGCCGGATTACGTTTCCGATTTACGACATTAACGGCAAGATTCACGGCTTTATGGGAAGACGTCCAGACAACAGAGGGACACACTGGATTAAACAACAATACCGGAAAAGAAAGATAAAAGAAACTGATTCAACTCTTGCAGAGTGGCTTCAAACTTCACGGCCTACCATCATCAAATATAAGGGAACCATCCCGATGTTTGAGGAAATCAGGGACAGGGCTATGAAGGTTTCCCCGTTCCGGTTGCATTCAGAGGTGTTTCTCTTTATGATTGACTGCACTGTTAAATGGTTGGTAAGTCAAGAGATCATCAAAAAAAAAAAAGAATAGCTATGGCAAGAAAAAAATCTACATAACATGGCAGAAAATAGCCTTTAT